>CASFUJ010000052.1 GCA_949297645.1 uncultured Desulfovibrionaceae bacterium | reverse complement strand
TTTAGGTATAACCGTTTTGGGTTCCACCCGCTTAGCGGGTGGTTTTCTGTTTCGGTCGCTTCCGCTCCCTCAACTGCCTGAAGGCTTAAACTAGAAAAACGCCGACTCACTTCGAGTCGGCGTTTTTTGCTGTATGGCCTCAGGCAGGATACCTCCTGCCTGAACCATGATGAGACACTCCGGGCAGACTAGTTGGCCCAGGGAAGGATGTTGTACAGGCAGACCGCGATAAGACCGCCGACCATAGGACCGACCAGAGGAACGATGGCGTAATCCCAGTGAGAGCTGCCCTTGCCGCGGATGGGAAGAATGGTGTGGGCCAGACGGGGACCGAGGTCACGGGCGGGGTTGATGGCGTAACCGGTCAGACCGCCGAGGCTCATGCCGATGGACACGATGATGCCGAACACCAGAATGTAGTTCACGCCACCGGGCATGTTGGGAACCTGATTCAGACCGAGAATGGTGAACACGAGAACGAAGGTACCGACGATTTCACTGAGGAAGTTGCGGAAACGGTTGGGGATGGTGGGAGAGGTGCAGAACACGCCGCGCTTGATATTGGGGTCGTCGGTGGAGTCGAAATGATCCTTGAACAGTGCATACACCAGGCACGCGCCGACAAAGGCGCCTGCCATCTGGGCGATGCAGTAGCCGGGAACCATGCCCCAGCTGAAATAGCCGCCCGCGGCAAGCGCCACGGTGAGGGCCGGGTTGAAATGTGCGCCGGAGGCGGCGCCGAAGGTGAACGCCGGGAGCATGACGGCAAGGCCCCAGGCAAAGGTAATCTGGACGGCGCCGGCGCCTTTCATGCCGGATCTGTTCAGAAGAACGTTGGCCACAACGCCGTCGCCAAGAAGAATAAGAATCATAGTTCCAAAAAATTCAGCAAGATACGGCATCTATACTACTCTCTGGTATAATTTTGGACAGGTAAGACTGCCCCGTCCCCAGTGGGGGACGGGGGACACCTCAAAGACAGACTACAGAATTAATCTTCTTCCTTGGCCCAGGCATAGGCACACTTCACGGCCTTCTTCCAGCCGCGGACCTTCTTGTCACGTTCCGTACGCGTGATCTTCGGGCCGAACACCTTGTCGCTGGCCCAGTTGCGGATAACGTCCTCCTTGTTCTTCCAGTAACCGACGGCAAGACCCGCCAGATAGGCGGCGCCCATGGCCGTAGTTTCCACACAGACGGGACGATTGACGGGCGCCTGGTTGATGTCGGCCTGCATCTGCATGAGCAGGTTGTTGGCGGAAGCTCCGCCGTCCACCTTGAGGGAGGACATTCTGATGCCGGAGTCCGCTTCCATGGCGCCCAGCACCTCATAGGTCTGATACGCCAGGGATTCCAGCGTGGCGCGGATGATGTGGTAACGGTTCACGCCGCGGGTAAGACCCACGATGGCGCCTCTGGCATAGGGATCCCAGTGGGGAGCTCCCAGACCGGTGAAGGCGGGAACCACATAGCAACCGTTGGTGTCGGAAACCTTTTTGGCGAAGTACTCGGAATCGGAAGCGGAATCCAGAACCTTGAGCTGGTCGCGCAGCCACTGAATGGCGGAACCGGCCACAAAGATGGAGCCTTCCAGCGCATAGTTGACCTTGCCGTCCAGCCCCCACGCAATGGTGGTCACCAGACCGTTCTTGGAGAAGATGGGCTTTTCACCGGTGTTCATGAGCATGAAGCAGCCGGTACCGTAGGTATTCTTGGCCTCGCCGGCTTCAAAGCAGGTCTGACCGAACAGGGCTGCCTGCTGGTCGCCGGCCGCACCGGAGATGGGAATGGCGCCGCCGAAGAGTTCCTGCACGGTTTCCCCATAGACGCAGCTCGAAGGTTTGGCTTCAGGCAGCATGCACGCGGGAATTCCCATCTCGGCCATGATTTCCTCGTCCCACTTCAAATCGACGATGTTGAAAAGCATGGTTCTGGCGGCGTTGGAGTAGTCGGTGATATGCACCTTGCCGCCGGTGAGTTTCCAGATGAGCCAGGTTTCCACGGTGCCGAAGAGCAACTGACCGGCTTCAGCCTTTTCACGGGCGCCGGGTACGTTCTCCAGAATCCAGCGAATCTTGGTGCCGGAGAAGTAGGGGTCGATGACAAGGCCGGTCTTGGCGCGGAAGGTATCGGTAAGACCCTTGGCGCGCAGACTGTCGCAATACTCCGCGGTACGACGATCCTGCCAGACGATGGCATGATGGATGGGTTCGCCCGTTTCCTTGTCCCAGACGATGGTGGTTTCGCGCTGGTTGGTGATACCGATGGCGGCGATATCCTTGGCATCGGCACTCACTTTGGCCAGGGCCTCGGCAGCAACGGCATACTGAGTCAGCCAGATTTCCATGGCGTCGTGTTCCACCCAGCCGGGCTGCGGGAAGTACTGGGTGAATTCTTTCTGCGCAATACTGCACGCCTCGCCCTTTTCATTGAACAGGATGCAACGGTTGGACGTAGTACCGGCATCCAGTGCCATGACATACTTGGACATGAAAACCTCCTTCAAAAGCTGCAAAAAGGGAACGAACCTCTCAACATGACAGAGGACCATGGTAAAAATTAAAGAAACTTTTACCTCTGGTATCCAAAACTATGGAATCGGATACCATCTGCCACAATCATGCTCCTTTTTCTTCCGTTTCCAGCCTGAAAAATATTACTCCTGTTTTTTATAATACCTTTGTTTCATGAAAATGGCAATACGATATGAATTATGACACTGCTCTGCCTGCCGGATTTTTTTTCACGATACCGTCATGCATAAAAAAAACAAATAACTTTCGGCCAATAGAATGATTTTCCAATTCTTGTTACAACGCGGAGATATGATAACATACACATTCTGCTGAATTTTCTCGCATAAGACGGCCTCTGGAAAAAACTTTTTTCTTTCAAAGGGAAGAAAACAAATGATATCATCATTGAATTCAATTTGTTATGACAGAGCATATACAAAATTTCACATCCCGGACATAAACAGATACAAGCGTGTAAACTGAGAAAAAACGTTTCTATTCCAGCATGATAGAAAAACAATACTGCCTGTGGCGACAGGGGCGGCATCCATACGGACGACAGGAAAAAAGCCCCCGTCCGGCATGCCGGACGGGGGCTTTTTTCCTGGGCGTGGTACGAAAACGTCCACGAAGGCTGTTGCCGCGGAACCTTCTTCCGCAGCCATCTCACGAGGATAACGGGCTTTTACGCCCTTCTCTTCACGCAGAAAAAGGCGCAGGACGACAGAAACCCTACAGAACCTGCTTCAGAAACTGCTGAAGCCTGGGATGCCTGGGACGCTCGAAAATCTCTTCGGGCGTACCCTTTTCAAGGATCTGCCCCTTGTCCATGAACACCACCATGTCCGCCACGGTGCGGGCAAAACCCATTTCATGAGTGACGCAGATCATGGTCATGCCGTCACGGGCAAGATTCACCATGACGTCCAGCACTTCCCCTACCATTTCAGGATCGAGCGCCGAGGTGGGCTCGTCGAAAAGCATGAGTTCCGGCCGCATGGCCAGAGCCCGCGCAATGGCCACGCGCTGCTGCTGACCGCCCGAAAGCATGGCCGGATAGACATGCGCCTTGTCGCTGATCCCCACCTTCTCCAGAAGTTCCAGAGCCAGCGCCTCGGCATCCTTTCTCGTCATGCCGCGCAGTCTGCACGGCGCCATGGTCAGATTCTGAAGCACGGTCTTGTGCGGGAAAAGGTTGAACTGCTGAAAGACCATGCCCAGATTCTGGCGGATCTTATTGATGTCGTTCTTCGGGTCGTTGACGTCTATGCCGTCCACGGCGATGAGTCCGCTGTTGATTTCCTCCAGCCTGTTGATGGAGCGCAGCAGCGTGGACTTGCCGGAGCCGGACGGACCTATGATGACGACGCGCTGCCCCTGATGAACATGGAGGGACACGTCCTGCAGGGCAGGCAGCTCTCCAAAGAATTTCCACACATGTTCGATGCGGATGATGGGTTCCGTATTACTTGCGTTTGTCATAGTAGTTCAGCCTGGCTTCCAGAATACTGACCGCCTTGGAAAGCAGCAGCGTGATGATGAGGTAAATCAGCGCAATGATGGTATAGGTTTCAAAATACAGATAGCTTTTCGCCGCAAAGCTGCGTCCGTACTGCATGAGGTCGGGCATGGCCATGACGGAGACCAGCGAGGTGTCCTTGAGCATGGCGATGCACTCGTTGCCCACAGGCGGCACAATGGTACGCAGGGCCTGGGGCAGAACCACGAGGAGCATGGTCTGCACCTTGTTGAAGCCCAGAGAGCGGGAGGCCTCCGTCTGTCCCTTGGGTATGGCCATGATGCCGGCCCTGAACACTTCGCCCATGTACGCGCCATAGCAGAAGCTGATGGCGATGACGGCGGAGGTCAGTCCGCTGACCTGAAGGAACTTGGCGAGCGCGTAATAGATGTAGAAAATCTGCACCAGCAGGGGAATACCGCGGATCACCTCCACATAAGTGGACGCGATGAGGTTGATGACCCTGTTGTGGGAAAGCCGCCCCAGACCGGTGATGAGTCCGAGGGGAATGGCACAGATGATGGAAAGGATGGTCACCTCAAACGTGACCAGCAGGCCTTCCGGAACGAAACAGAGAATCTCAAGATAGGGGTCGGGCCAGACGATACACAGAAAGGCGAGCACCACCACGGCGCCGACCAGAGAGAGGGACCACGCGTTGACCAGATTTCCCTTTTCACTGTCCGGCAGCACAAGGCCGCCGGCGGGAACCTCTATCTTCCCTTCCGGCGCGATACCGGCCGGAAGGGAGTTTTCCTCATTCTCACGCATAGAGACAACACCCTGGGCAGTAAAGTAATGTTGGCAGAATCCCTAGTCGCCCATCCACTTGCGGATGAGCTCGGCCTCGATGCCCTTGGCGCGCACGGCCTCAATACCCTTGTTCAGGCGTTCCACCAGATCCTTGCGGTTCTTCTGCACCACAAAGCCGAAGGACTCGGTAGCCTCAGTGCGGAAGGCGATGGAGAGATGGTTGGCGAAGCCTTCCTTCTGGTTGGCGTAGTAAAGCGCCACGGGGGAGTCGCAGATGACGGCGTCGATACGGGAGCTGAGCAGGTCCTGCATGGCGAGACCCACGCTGTCGTATTCGCGGATGGTCATGTCCACGCCGCTCTTCTGCGCCACGAAAATGCCGGTGGTACCTATCTGACCGCCGATGACCCTGCCCTTGAGGGCTGCGAAGTCTGGGGCAGTGTCGCCCTTGCGCAGCACCACAATCTGCTGCACATCATAATAAGGCACGCTGAAGGCAAATGCCTTCTGGCGTTCCGGAGTGATGGTCACGGCGGAGGCTATCACGTCGTAATTGCCCGCGGCGATACCGGCGAAGATGCCGTCCCACGCGGTCATGCGGAATTCCGCTTCCAGACCGACTTCGGCGGCCACTGCCTTGAGGAAGTCGACGTCATAACCGACGATCTGCTTGTTGTCGTCCAGAAATTCCATGGGCGGCCATTCGGGGTTGGTGGCAACGACGATTTTTTCCGCGGCGACGGCGGAAGAGCCCAGAAGCGTGGAAAGAAGAAAAGCGGCGCACAGAAGACGGCGAAGCATGAGGACTCCTTGAGGAAAAAGGTGCAGTAAAAAAGGCTGACGAAACAGCCTGTCCTGTCTTTTGGCATGCACTCTCCGGACGGAGAGCGCAGACATGTCAACACATCATATAATCCGTTGTACTATGGATGATAAGAGGGCGCCATGTCAAGGCGGGCGCCGGAAACGGCTGGCCTGCACGATACGAACAACAAGGGAGGCCGCCTCCGAAGAAACGGCCTCCCGATGTGCTCAACACGCGAAAATCAGATAACGGTCTTATTCCAGCCCCATCTTGCGGGCGATGCTCTGCGCGGCACGACGTCCGGCTCCCATGGCCAGAATGACGGTAGCCGCGCCGGTGACGATGTCGCCGCCGGCATAGACGTTGGGAATGGAGGTCTCGCCGTTTTCATCCACGGCGATATAGCCTTTCTCCGTGAGCTTCAGACCGGGCGTGCAGTCCAGCATGAGGGGGTTGGAACGCGTGCCGAGAGCCACGATGGCAAGGTCGGTTTCCATCACGAAATTCTGCCCTTCCACGGGACGCGGACGACGGCGGCCAGAAGCGTCGGGTTCTCCGAGTTCCATGCGCTGCAGTTCCACGCCGGTGAGGTGATTCTCCTCATCATACAGGAAGCGCACGGGGGCGGAAAGTTCGAGCAGCTTCACGCCCTCTTCCAGGGCATGTTCGATTTCCTCGCCGCGAGCGGGCATTTCCGCACGGGTACGGCGATAGACGATGTGCACGCTTTCCGCGCCGAGACGAAGCGCGGTACGCGCGGCATCCATGGCCACGTTGCCCGCGCCGAACACGGTAACGTGTCTGCCGGGAGCCACGGGAGTATCATAATCCGGGAAGGAATGGGCGCGGCCGAGATTGACGCGGGTGAGGTACTCGTTGGCCGAGAACACGCCGATGCAGTTCTCGCCGGGCACTCCCAGAAAATGCGGAAGCCCCGCGCCCACGCCGATGAATACGGCGTCATAGCCTTCCTTAAGCAGGCTGTCCACCGTCACGGTGCGGCCGCCCACATGGTTCAGACGGATATCCACGCCCATGGAGCGCAGGCCGTCGAGTTCGTGCGCCACCACGTCCTTGGGCAGACGGAAGGCGGGAATACCGTAAATGAGCACGCCGCCGGCCTCATGCAGACCTTCGAACATGGTGACGTCCACCCCCAGACGGGCCAGATAACCGGCGCACGTCACGGAGGAAGGACCGGAGCCGATGCAGGCCACGCGACGGCCCGTCTTTCTGATGTCCGGCGTCTTTTCGGCGGAGGCATGGTCGGCCACATAGCGTTCCAGGCGGCCGATGGCCACGGGCTGTCCCTTCTTGCCGAGAATGCAGCGGCCTTCGCACTGCTTCTCCTGCGGACACACACGGCCGCACACGGCGGGCAGACTGCTCGACTCGTGAATGATGCGGCTGGCCTCGTCGATATTTCCCTTCACCACTTCGGCGATGAAATCGGGAATGGCGATGTCCACGGGGCAGCCGGTGCGGCAGAGAGGCTTCTTGCACTGCAGGCAGCGGGTGGCTTCTTCATGGGCCATTTCAGCCGTATAGCCGAGGGCCACTTCGCCGAAGTTCCTGATGCGTTCCTCAGGAGCCTGGCAGGGCATATCATGACGGGGGATCTTCGCCCCGCGGGTGACTTCCTGACTCATGACTATGCCTCCTTCCTTTCAAAGCAGTTGCATCGGTGATGCTCACGGGCATGGGCTTCCTGGTTGCGGAACGATCCGAGACGGCTGCGCAGTTCCGCAAAGTCCACCTTGTGGCCGTCAAATTCGGGGCCGTCCACGCAGGTGAACTTCATCTGTCCGCCTACGGTCACGCGGCAGGCGCCGCACATGCCGAGACCGTCCACCATGAGGGAGTTGAGGCTCACGGTGGTGGGCACCTCATAACCGCGGGTCAGATCGGCCACGGCCTGCATCATGGGCACGGGGCCCACGGCCACCACTTCGGCGATATTGGCGCCCTCGCTGTCGAGACGGCTCCGCACAAGGTCGGTCACGATGCCCTGCTGTCCCGCAGAACCGTCGTCCGTGGAGATGAGCACTTCGTCGCAGAACAGGGAAAGCTCCTTCTCAAAGAGCAGCAGATCCTTGTTGCGTGCGCCGATGCAGGCGATGACGTAATTGCCGGCCTCATGATGGCCCTTGGCGATGTGATGCATGGCAGCCACGCCCGTGCCGCCGCCCACGCAGATGACCTTCTTCGGGGCTTCAAATTTCTCAATGCAGGTGGCACGCCCCAGCGGACCGCACACGTCGAGGATTTCCTGCCCCTCTTCCAGTTCCTCAAGCATCTGGGTGGAGCGTCCCAGCACCAGATACACGATGGTGATGGTGCCGTGTTCCTTGTCGGTGTCGGCGATGGTGAGCGGGAAACGCTCGCCCTTCTCGTCCACGCGCAGAATGACGAAATGCCCCGGACGGGCCGTGGCGGCAATCTGCGGGGCGTCCAGCACCAGCTTGCTGGTACGGCCGGGAATCAGTTTTTCCTTATGAAGAATTTTCGTGGGCATAATACCTCCTGCATCCTTGCCCTTATCGGAAACCGGTCAGCATGCCGCAAAAGGATGAGACCGGTACGGCAGATACGGCATGACACTCCCCCCGGACAGACTTCCGCCTGAAGAAGGAGCCTCCTGAAAGCTGTAAGGGTAATCTGTGGTACGCCAAGCTTCAGAGCCTGTTTGCTCTATCCATAGAAACAAAACGGCGGCGCGTCAATCAACGAAGCGCCGGGCGTTCTGGGCTTCACATGCACGGCGGCCGAATTTCCCAGAACCTCTCCTACACCGTCCGTTCAGCCCCTTCTGCCGGACACGGGACTCCCCTGGCCGGCATGCAGGTGAGGCCTTCCCACCAGAGGATGAAACACCTTCTCCTTCGCGTCGTATTCCAGAAGCTCGCCGCTCTGCAAATCGAAATACCAGCCGTGCAGAAAAAGTCTGCCTTCCTCCACCGCGCTCCTCACCCAGGGAAAGGTAAGAAGATTATCCAGCGATAACCGCACGTTCCACAGCTCGCAGGCTCTTGCTCTGTCGGCCCTGTCCGCTCCGGGCATGACGGCATCCACCTTTTCCAGAGCATGGCGCGCCACCTCCACCCACGGCCCGATGAACTCATCGCGCGTATTCTCTCCGCCCGACACCAGAGCCTGAATACCTCCGCAACAGGCGTGCCCCATGATAATGATATCTTGTACTTTCAGATGCTTGACGGCGTATTCCAGAGCGGCGCTCACACCGTGCCTTCCGCCGTCCGGCGCATAAGGAGGAACAAGATTGGCCACATTGCGCACCACGAAGAGATCCCCCGGACGACAGTCGGTAAGAAGCACGGGATCCACGCGGGAATCACAGCAGGCAATGACGAGCGCCAGCGGATTCTGTCCTTCACGCAGGGCATGAAACAGCGGTTCATCGGGATGAAACCAGCGATGCTGAAAACGACGGAAACCGGAAGCAAGACGAAAGACCAGCGGATGCTGACGGCCGACACGGCGGGTTCGAACAATATGAAAGGACATAACAGCCTCGGATGAATAGAACCTGAAAGAGGCGCAAATGTAGCTCCGGAGGCTTCCGCAGGCAAGCGATCTTCCTTCCGTCCGGACGGGCGTCCTCTCTGTGCAGCGCCGCATGAAAATCCGTGCTTGACAAAAAAAGAAACTTCAATTATCCGGAAAGGGACGCAAAGGGGAGTAACTGGGATCCTGAGTCCCGGGCAATGTCAACAGCATGAAGCGTCAGCTTCTGGCATTGCCGTCAGCCCGTCTGATGAGTGAGACCTTGCGGCAATATTATATTGCCGGAAGGTCTTTTTGTTATCTTCCGGCAGAAAGGAAAACTCTGGAGGATTACATGTTCGGACACTCTCTTGTGGAAGTGGGCGTCTTCTCCGCGCTGGTCATCGTGTGCATGTGGCTGGACCTTCGTTCCCATAACGACGACAAGCCCGTCACCGCCCGCAATGCCGCCATCTGGTCTGCCATCTGGATTTCCCTCGCTTTCGCCTTCGCCGGTTATATCGGCTGGAATGAAGGGGCCGCGCAGATGCAGCTGTTCATCGCCGGTTACCTGCTCGAAGAATCCCTGTCCATCGACAACCTCTTCGTCATGATGGCCATCTTCACATCCTTCGGCATCAAGGATGCCTATCAGCACCGCGTTCTGTTCTACGGCATTCTCGGAGCCGTGGTCATGCGCCTGCTCTTTGTGGCCGCAGGCAGCTCGCTCATCAAAATGTTCGGTCCCTATGCTCTGGCGGGCTTCGGCGTGTTCGTCCTCTGGACGGCGTGGAAAATGTTCCAGGCCCTCGGCAAGGAAACTGAAGAAGACATAGACTACTCCAAGCACTGGGCCGTGCGCTGGACGCAGAAGTTCATTCCCGTGCATCCGCACCTGCACGGCCACGACTTCTTCGTGCGCACCGATGAAAACGGCCACGCCGTGGAAGCTCCCAAAAAACATGTGGAAGGCAGCACCGTCACGCTGGCGGAAAAGCCCGTAGGCAAAATCGTCTGGCGCGCCACGCCTCTGTTCCTCTGCCTGGTGGTCATCGAAATCTCCGACATCATGTTCGCCTTCGACTCCGTCCCCGCGGTGCTCGCCATCACGCCCGACCCCTTCATCGTGTACACCAGCAACATCTTCGCCATCCTCGGTCTGCGGTCCATGTTCTTCCTGCTGGCCGCCGCAAAGCGCTACCTGCGCCATCTGGAAAAGTCCGTCATCGCCATTCTGGCCTTCATCGGCGTCAAGATGCTGCTCGACGTGGCCGGCGTGATACATCTGCCCGCCATGATCTCCCTCAGCGTGGTGGTCAGCTTCCTGACCCTCG
>CASFUJ010000051.1 GCA_949297645.1 uncultured Desulfovibrionaceae bacterium | reverse complement strand
AATAGCCATGCGTTATGACCGTTGTGCCCACACGTTCTTTTCGGCTATTTGTCTCGCTGCCATTGTCATCTTTTATATTTAATGAGTCCTGAACCTAGGCCGGTCTCTGCGCGGAGGATGGCCGACGGGACCTGACGGCATGTTCAAAGCTCTCCCCGCACAGACGCGGACGGACGCTCCGGGTAAACAGGCACAATCCCGCCGTCCTCTTGCAACTACGCGACTTTCAACGCCTTCCGTCCGGACACGTTTCTCCGGCGGGAGGCATGTTTCCCTGCGCGCATCCCGCCGCCTCACTTCCCCGCGGGAGCCTTGCGCAGGGACTGGACTATCCTGATAATTAAAGGTACATAGACTCTTCGCATGGAACAGCAGCACGGCATACTGGTACTCGACAAACCCAAGGGGCTTTCCTCCGCGCAATGTATTGCGCGCGTCAAAAGGCTGGGACAGAAGAAAATCGGCCATGCCGGCACGCTCGACCCCATGGCCACGGGCGTCCTGCTCGTGCTTCTGGGGCACGCCACCAAGCTTTCCGGTTACCTCATGGAAGGCGGGGTGAAAACCTACGGCGGCACACTGCGTCTCGGCGTCACCACCGACACCTGGGATGCCGAAGGTTCCATCGTTGCCGAAACGGCCCTCGACGAGAACGCTCTCGCGCCGGGGTCCGCGCTTGAACAGGCCGCACGCCGTGAAGTGGCGGCCTGGCTGGATGTGACGGAACAGCCCGTTCCGCCCTATTCCGCCGCAAAGCACCAGGGTCAGCCCCTGTACAAGCTGGCCCGGGCAGGCATGGACGTGCCCGCCAAGGTGAAACGCATACATGTTTCGCACGCCGATGTTCAATGGGTGAACATGCCGGACGTGCGATTCCGGGTAACGTGCAGTTCCGGTTCCTACATACGGTCCCTGGCCCACAGCTTGGGGATTCGACTTGGGTGCGGAGCCATGCTCACGGAACTGACCCGGGAATACAGCCACCCGTTTGGCCTGGACGTCGCCCACACGCTGGACGAAGTCCTTGCCGAGCCAGAAAGGCTGCCGGAATGGGTTATGCCCATCAGCGCCGCCCTGCCGGGATGGAAGAATATTTCCATCGGCAAAACGCAGGAAGCGAACCTGAGAAACGGCATTCCCGTTCCCCATCTGCCGGAGTTCGGAGACTTCCGCCCCGGCGAACGCGCCCTCATACTGGCGCAGGACGGCTTGCCTCTGGCTCTGGCAGAAGCCCGCATGGACAGGGAACGCCCTGTCTGGGCAGTGCTCCGGGGGCTTTTTACCCACTAACCTCTGGCAGACGCCAGAGAGGAGGATACCGCTGTGGCTATGGATTCCGCTGAAAAGCAGGCTGTTATCGCCCAGTTCGCCAAGCACGAAGGCGACACCGGCTCTGCTGAAGTTCAGATCGCCCTTCTCACCGCCCGCATCAACGGCCTCGCCGGCCACTTCAAGGCCAACAAGAAGGACTTCCACTCCCGCACCGGCCTGCTCAAGCTGGTCGGCCAGCGTCGTAAGATGCTGAACTACCTGAAGAAGACCGACATTCAGAGCTATCGTGCTCTGATCGAAAAGCTCGGTCTGCGCAAGTAGTCGCGACAAAGATCTGAAAGTAAGGGGGAGCGGGAGCGATTCCGCTCCCCCATCATGCATGGATGGGGCATGCGCCCCCAACCTCAACGCGAGGAAGGAGCATCCGCGAACAGAGGCGAAATTTTCGTCTTTCTTCACGGAGTCTCCTTCCAGGAGTAACCACTATGGGTCTGCTCAACAGCACTCGTGTTTCCGCCACCGTGGGCGGAAAAGAGATCATTCTGGAAACGGGCCGTGTGGCCCGTCAGGCCAACGGCGCCATCTGGATTCAGTGCGGCGGCACCGTGGCCCTTGTCACCGTCTGCGAAGCCCAGCTCGACACGCCCAAGGACTTCTTCCCCCTTACCGTGGAATACGCTGAACGCATGTACGCCGCCGGCCGCATTCCCGGCAACTTCTTCCGCCGCGAAATCGGCCGTCCCAGCGACCATGAAACCCTCGTGGCCCGCCTCATCGACCGCCCCATCCGTCCGCTCTTCCCCAAGAGCTACGGCAATGAAGTGCAGGTGCTCGCCACCGTCATTTCCGCCGACGGCGAAAACGACCCCGACGTGCTCTGCATCACCGCGGCTTCCGCGGCCACCTGCATTTCCAACATCCCCTTCGCCGGTCCTGTGGCGGGCGCCCGCCTCGGCCGTGTGGACGGTCAGTTTGTGCTGAACCCCACCAATGAGGAGCTCAAGCGCTCCGATATGGACATCGTGCTCGCCGCTTCCCGCGACGCCGTGGTCATGGTGGAAGGCGAAGCCAGGCTCGTCAAGGAACAGGACCTCATCGACGGTCTGAACTGGGCCCACAAGGCCATTCAGCCCCTCATCGACGCTCAGGAAGAGCTGGTGAAGCTCGTCGGCAAGACCAAGACCGAATTCACGCCCAAGGAAGACGACCCCGAACTCTTCGCCTATGTGGAAGAGCTGGCCATCAAATCCGGTATGGAAGACGCGCTCCGCACCACCGACAAGCTGCAGAGAAAAGACGCCCGCAAGGCCGTCAAGGACAAGGTGAAGGCCCTCATGGCCACCGATGAGCGCTACGCCGAGGATCCCGTCGCCCAGGCCGCCATCGGCGAAGTACTGGAGCATCTGGAAAAGAAGCTCGTGCGCCAGAGAGTCATCACTGAAGGCACCCGTATCGACAACCGCGATACCAAGACCGTGCGTCCCATCGAAATCGAGACCTCGGTACTGCCCCGCGCCCACGGTTCCGTCATCTTCGCCCGCGGCGAAACCAAAACCATTGCCGTCACCACTCTCGGCAGCTCTTCCGATGAGCAGAAGGTCGATACGCTGAACGGCGATGAAAGCAAGCGCTTCATGCTGCACTACAACTTCCCTCCCTTCACCGTGGGCGAAGTGAAGTCCGTGCGCGTGTCCCGCCGCGAAATCGGTCACGGCCATCTGGCCGAGCGCGCCCTCAAGGCCGTGCTGCCCTCCGCGGAAAGCTTCCCCTACACCATCCGCGTGGTGTCCGACACCGTGGAATCCAACGGTTCGTCCTCCATGGCCGCGGTGTGCGGCGGCTGCCTCTCCCTCATGGACGCGGGCGTGCCCATCAGCGCCCCCGTGGCCGGCGTGGCCATGGGCCTCATCAAGGACGGCGATACCTACACCGTACTCACCGACATTCTCGGTGACGAAGACGCCCTCGGCGACATGGACTTCAAGATCGCCGGTACCGCCGAAGGCATCAGCGCCATCCAGATGGATATCAAAATCAACGGGCTGCCCACCGAAGTCATGGCCCGCGCCATGGAACAGGCCCGCGTGGCCCGTCTGCATATCCTCGACGTCATGGCAAAGGCCATGCCCGCCGTGCGCGAACTCTCTCCCTACGCTCCCCAGCATGAGGAAGTGTTCGTGAACCCCGAAATCATCCGTATGATCATCGGCCCCGGCGGCAAGAACATCAAGGCCATCACCACGGCCACCGGCGCCGCCATCGACATCGAGGATTCCGGCCGCATCACCATCTTCGCGCCCACGCAGCAGTCCATGCAGGCCGCCAAGGAAATGGTGCTCTACTACGACCAGCACGCGGAACTCGGCAAGAACTACAATGCCAAGGTCAAGCGCATCATGGACATCGGCGCCATCGTGGAAATCCTGCCCAACCTGGAAGCTCTGGTGCACATCTCCCAGCTCGACACCAACCGTGTGGAAAAGACGGAAGACGTGGCGCACCTCGGCGAAGACATGATGGTCAAGGTCATCGAAATCAACGGCGACCGCATCCGCGCCAGCCGCAAGGCCGTGCTGCTCGAAGCCCAGGGCATTGAATGGACCCCCGAAGACACGGCGCGTCCCGCCCGTCGTGAACGCAGCGAACGCGGCGACAACGACCGCCGCGGCGATCGTCGCGGCGAACGCCGTGAACGCGGCGATCGTCCCCGCCGTGAACGCAAGGAAGACTAAAAAAACGCGGGGAACATACGCCCCTATATAAAGCATGAGGCCGTCCGACATCGGGCGGCCTCATGCTTTTCCCCCGGCATGACCGTTGCCATTCATCGCCTCATCCAGGCTTTCAGCAAACAAAAAACATTCTCTCCATGGAAAAGTTTCCGGGCCCGCGCCGATAAAGAGCATCCGCAACCAGAACCGACAGGAAACCATTCCTCCTGCCGACAACCCGTACAGCCTTACCCTCTGTACGTTCTCAGCCCATCTCCTCAGGCAGAAAGGGGCACCTGCAAGGCTCTCTTACCAGCCGCGCCCAGACAGGCACATGTACGTTCTGCCATCTGCATTTCTGTCACAGGCGGCCTGTAACCGGGCTACCCGAGTACGGAAGACTCAACGGATCTCCGGCTTATCCTCGGCCAGTTGTTGCCTGATGTACTCAAATATCTTTGCCTTATTCTTACCTACCGTATCTACATAGTAGCCACAGCACCAGAACTCTCGATTGCGATATTTAAACTTCAGGTCACCAAACTGCTCGTATATCATCAGGCTGCTTTTCCCTTTCAAGTATCCGACAAATACCGACACACTCATTTTGGGCGGTATCTCAAGCAACATATGGATATGATCGGGACAACATTCCGCTTCTACTATGCTTACTCCCTTCCACTCACATAATTTTCGTAATATTTCTCCTATGGCTCTTTTCTTCTCACCATAGAACACCTGTCTGCGATATTTCGGGGCAAATACTATATGGTATTTGCAGTTCCATTTCGTATGCGCTAAATTCCTGATGTCACCCATCGTGACCTCCTTTTGATTTGCTTGAGGGCGCAGTTGCCAGACCGCACACCTTTCTTAGCAAATCAAAAGGAGTTTTTATAACATACTCATAACTATAAGTTTTTACCCCAAGCCTAGCTGGGGGGGGCGTTTAACCAAAAAGACGCGCACCAAACAGGTGCGCGCCCTTTCCTTACCTTGCGCCATTCAAACACATGAGCGCTGGATAGGCACTACCCCAGACGCTCCTCTATCGTCTTCTGCAGCTCCTTGTCCTCACCGGGCTGAAGCATACGTTCCGGACTCAGAACATAGTTTATTTCCTCTTCAGTCATGTATTTGTGCCGGATGACCAGATTATAGACCGATTCACCGGTATTCAGCGCCTCACGGGCAATTCCCGAAGCGCGTTCATAACCGATGTAGGGGGCCAGGGCCGTGACAAGACCTATAGAATTACGCATGAGCGCGGCACAGTGCTCCTTATTGGCGGTAATGCCGTCCACGCACAAGTCTCGCAGGATGTGGCAGGCATTGCCGAGGTGCTTGAGGGAAGCGAACAACGTATAGGCAATCACGGGTTCCATGGCGTTGAGCTCCAACTGTCCGGCTTCGGCCGCCATGGAAATGGTCACGTCCTTGCCTATCACGTCGAAGCAGACCTGGTTTACCACTTCGGGAATGACCGGATTCACCTTGCCCGGCATGATGGAGGAGCCGGGCTGACGCGGCGGAAGATTGATTTCGTTCAGACCGCAGCAGGGGCCGGAAGAAAGCAGGCGCAGGTCGTTGCAGATTTTGGAGAGCTTCACCACGAAGCGTTTCAGAAGACCGGAAATCTGCACATAGGCGCAGCAGTCGGAAGTGGCCTCCACCAGATTTTCCGCCAGGAAAAGCGGCAGACCGGAAATTTCCACAAGACGGCGCGTCACCAACGCGGCATAGCCCTCAGGCGTATTGATGCCGGTACCTATGGCCGTTGCCCCCATGCTGATGTCGCACACCTGCTCCCGCCCTTCGCCTATGCGCCGTATGTCTTCCCCTATGGTCGTGGACCATGCGGAAAATTCCATGCCCAGCGTCATGGGGACGGCGTCCTGCATCTGCGTGCGGCCCATCTTTATCACGTCGCGGAACTCCACGGCCTTGGCGGCAAAGCCCTGACGCAGGTATTCCATATCCCCCATGAAGTCCGTCAACGTTGTATAAAGCGCCAGCCGTATGGCCGTGGGATAGACGTCGTTGGTGGACTGCGAGCAGTTCACATGGTTGTTGGGGTGGCAGTACTGATATTCGCCCTTCTTATGCCCCATGAGCTCAAGAGCGATATTGGCGATGACCTCGTTGGCGTTCATGTTGCACGACGTACCCGCTCCGCCCTGATAGACATCCACGGGAAACTGCGCGTTGTATTCTCCGGCGATGACCTTGTCGCAGGCGAGACAGATATACCTGCCGATTTCCTCCGGCAGAACTCCGAGCTCCATGTTCGCCATGGCGGCGGCCTTTTTCACATAGCCCAGAGCCTGAATAAAGCGGGGCATGGACGATATGGTCGTGCCCGAAATCCGAAAATTTTCCAGTGCCCGGCTGGTTTGAATGCCGTAATAGACGTCGGCAGGAATATCCAGTTCACCAAGAAAATCGTGTTCCCTTCGTGTTGCGCACATGTCTCATCCTTGGGTTGCATGCGTTTGATCCGCCCCTTCAACGCCGCATACGGACAAGGCGCCTCGGGGAGGAAATTTTGTCCGAAGATACGCCATACAAAAAAATATTCAACACCTTATGGGGATATTACGCTTTTTCCGCCACGGATTTCTTCTTTCCCGCACCTCCCCCTACCCGGAGGCGGCCCCGGAATCAACAGACTCCGGGGAGGGGACGCCCGCCTCCGGTCAGAGGAAGAAGAACCTACACTCTGCCCTTGAGAGGCATGTAGTCGATATCAAACCCGTAGTGACGGGGGTCGAGCATGGGCAGGTTTTCGGGACGCAGGTGCAGTTCTCTTGCGGGAAGTCCGAGAATGACGAACTGCTGTCCTTCCTGGCACTCGTTGTTGAGGAGCGGACGGCCGAGGTTGTATTCTATCTGGCAGATCATGTCGGGACTGGTGGCATAGGGCTCGTCGTCCAGCCAGGCCACATGGTTCTCGTTCTTGAACCAGATGCGCAGGGTATGCCCGGCGAACTCCGCTTCGCCCTCGAAGGTGTTGTAGCCGTCAAGATAGCCGTCCTTGACGGTCCATTCGGCGCGGACCAGCTTACCCTGGAAAAGACGCTTCGCGCCGGTATGCTTCATCACGGCTTCCACCATATCCTTACCCGCTTCCTTCGCCTCGCGGGCACAGCGGCCGATACCTACGCATTCGCTCACCGTACCGTGCACGGTGGCCTTCTTCATCACCGACGCGGGAACCGGAGAAAGGGCGAGGGCGGTGTTGCCGAAGGCGGCCATGGCGAGCATCTTGCCGACGCGTTCGCCCAGAGCCTCGTTGACGATCTCATAAACAACGGCCTTGTTGCCCCATTTGTCCACGGAAACGATGGGCGTCATGCTCTCGCCGAGCAGGCAGGAACCGCTCTGCGCCACTTCGGGCAGAGCGCGGCCGCAATAGTCGGCATCCACGGCCTTGATGCCGAGAATGGAAGCCGTGGCGATGGGGGAAGGCGTATTGGCGCCGCCGATTTCGGGAATGATGAGCGCCTCGACCTTCCTGCCCATAATTTTCTCAAAAAAGCGGACGGCCTCCACCATGTTGTTTTCGTACTTCCACTCTATAAGCCCCAGCGTCTTTTTCTGCGCCTCCTGTTCCGGCGTAAGCGGAGCGCGGTTTCCCATGAAGGTCACACAGACCGTAAGCGCGTCGTCGGGCAGGGAAAGGGGGTCCACGCATTCGATGCTGCCCTTGGCCGCCAGTTCACGGCTCAGGAGCTTATGACCTTCCGCGGGGGTTCCGCCGCCGCCGACACCGAGAAGCGTCGCCCCCCAGGTAAGATCTTCAACGTCAAGCTGGGACTTGAGAATAATGCCGCTCATAAGAAACCTCGCTTTGAAAGAGTTGACGACATTCCGGCAATGCTCCCCCCGACGGGAAACAACGACCCCGACGCCCCGGTACGGATTCCCCGGAAAGGGACGGAGTCCGCAGGGCGCCCCGCGACCGAGCCGCAGAAGGCCCCATTCCGGAAAAACATATTACAGAAGAGGTTCCGTCACCCCTTCCAGCCCGGCCAGGGCGAATACCAGAAGAAGCAGCGCCTGCGCGCCCTTCCAGCTGTCCTTCGGGTCATACCACTCGTCAGGCGCGTGCATATTCCCGCAGCGCCCGTTACAGTTCACGCAGAGGGCCGGAATCCCCGCGCTGATGGGAAAGTTCGCATTGGTGCTCGAGGGCGCGCAGACTTTCCGCGGCACATCCACGACATGGGCCGACAACAGCGCCGCCTGAACGATGACGGAGTCTTCCGGCACGCTGCCGCCGGGCTTGTCTCCGTAGGGTCTGTCCTCCACCGTGAGCGGTTCGGACGCGGGGTGCCTGCGGTTCTCCTCCTCCACAGCCTGCCGCACGCAGTCGAGGATACGGGCCTCCAGCCGGACCTTCTCCACGTTGTCCAGCGAACGGATGTCCACATGCATGGACGCCTTCGAGGCAATGGCGTTCACCGAAGTGCCGCCCGCCGCAAGGCCCACGTTATAGGTGGTTTTCGGCGTCTGCGCAGGCTCGATGTCCGCTATCATGGCTATGGCACGACCGAGAGCGTGTACGGGATTGACCCGGCCCCAGTTGTTCCAGCTGTGTCCGCCGGGTCCCTTCAGGGTTATCTCATGGCGCTTGCAGGATACCGCCCCGCGGATGATGTCGAAGTCATGTCCGCTGTCAAGGCAGAGATAGGCGGCAAGATCTCCCTGCGTTTCCATGAGATGACGTACTCCGCGCGCCTCGCCCGGAGCTTCCTCCCCCACGGTGCCCCCAAGCATGAGCGTCTTCACGGGAACAAGGCCGCAGGCCCGGATGGCCCGGATGAGCGAAAGCTCCGTGGCCATGGAGGCGGTATTGTCGGCAATGCCGGGACAACGGAGCAGCCCGTCCTCCTCTTCGGTAAGAACAAGCGGAATCTCCGGTCCGAACACCGTATCCATATGCGCTTCCACCAGCACACGGGAAGACTCCCGTCCCCGGACGAAGCCGAAGACGTTGCCCACGGCGTCGGTGAAGCAGTCCTCCAGACCGCAGGCTTCCAGCCTGCCGAGAAACATGGGCGAACGCACCTGTGTTTCCGTATGGGGCGCGCCGGAAACCAGCACCATTTCCTTCAGCTCCGCACGCTTTCTGTCCTCATCGTCACGGAGAAAGGCCAGAGCCTTCCGTACGCCTTCGTCCCCAAGGAGTGCGGCCATGGTTTTTTCGAGCTTCTTCATACTCCCCTCCTATCGCCAGAGGACGGAAGGCGTTCTGCGCGGAGGAACCCGCCGGAAACGCACATCGGGCCAGCCCACCATCAGTCCGCCGAAAATCTGCCGCGTACCGTCCAGGCCGAGAAATTCCACCAGATCGGGTCGTTCGGCGGCCATGTGCGTCGCAAGCCCGGACCAGCAGCTGCCGAGACCGGCCGCGGCGAGGAGAAGTTCCATATCCTCCAGCGCGACGGCGCAGTCCAGAATACTGGTGGCCACATCGGCCGGGGCATGGGCAAGCAGCACGCATGGCGCGCCGCGAAGTACCGTGTCATGCCCGCGGCGGTATTCCTCGCCTATACTGCGATAGCCTTCCGACTGCAAAGCCCACTCGGCAATGGCTTCCGCAAGCTGTCTGCGGGCCTCCGGACTTTCAAGCACTATCCAGCCCACATCCTGGCGGTTGCATGCCGTGGGCGCCCAGCGATTTCTGTCCAGAAGGGATTCCAGAAGCGCCCTGTCCACCGGGTCCTTGCGGAAAAAACGCACGGAACGGCGCATCTGAAGGAAAAGGCTCAGCGTATCCAGAGGAATACGCCAGTGCTCCGGCTCCAGATTCTCCTGCACAAGCTCGCGCTCATCCTCCCAGATGCTGACGGCATGCTCCGGACATACGGCGTAGCAGTGGCCGCATCCGTGACAGGGTCTCGGCACCATGCGGCAGGGAGACGCCACGCCGTTCTCCAGACAAAGCTGGGAGGACGGGCAGACCTCCACGCAGGCGGCGCATCCTATGCAGCGTCCGGTATCGATACGGGGATAACGCATACTCACTCCCGATTATTCAAAAGTTCCGCTGCGAAGCGCGCCACAAGACTGTTCGCCTGTATCACCGGACAGCGGCAGACGCGATGTACGGCCGCCTTGTACGGCGCGGTATAGCCCATGCAGTGCAGCAATACCACATCGGAGCCCTTCAAGGCCTCCGCCGCGGCCTCTGCTCTGCGCACGTCCTCGTAGGGCGAGGCCGCCGCCGTGACAAAACGGCAGGGCAGCGCTCCGTAATGCCCGGAAAGCTCGCTTCCCTGTTCGGCCAGCGGCGTAAGCAGCCCTACCACGGCTCCCTCACGCGCCATGGCCTCCACGGCGCTGTCGATGACTCTGCCCGCTTCCAGCACCAGCATACCGTCCGGTATGTTCAGGGAAAAACGGCAGGTGCACAGCAGAACGACGATACGAATACCCTGCGCATGCAACGCCAGAAGTCCCTTTTCCAGAAGCTTTGCGGCCTGCTTTTTTCCCAGGCCGCACTGCGAACCGTCCCTGAGCCGGGAAAC
>CASFUJ010000050.1 GCA_949297645.1 uncultured Desulfovibrionaceae bacterium | reverse complement strand
AAAGCGCGCAATATGCGCGCTCTATAAATTTTTTCTATATGTGTTGGTATTAGCTTTTACCTATTTGATAGTAAGGATAACGTTTTTGTCAGACTTGGAATGGCGGCCGACTCCTCCCTCGGTTATCGTTGCCTTTAAGTTGCCTACATTTACCGTTTGCCCAAGAGAATACGGATTACCGTTTACCGTAAAGTGTGTAAGCTTTCCAAGTTGGCTCTGCTTATTGGCAAATTCTATCAAAACATAAGTTCCCTTTTTTATCTTAGGTGTTATTTTCAGATCAAAGTCGCATCCGGTAAAATCGGTGTCGGATCCAAATTTTAGCGCGGGAACTTTTCCGTCTTCCTCTATCATCTGAATCTTAAATGCCCATTGCTCGGGCTTTTCAGCAAATATGGTGTCCAAAACAGTTCCTTCTCCAAAGGTCGCAACCGTCTTGCCTTCCAATATGAGAGTGAATCCGCCGCGTGTTCTCGAATTTACCAACGGGTGGACTGGTATTATGCAACCCATTGCCCCCGCCATATTAAATTGCGTATTCTTAAGCCTCATTATGCCGTTGCCTATGCTGCGGTGGCCGTCCCAATATCCTATCGAAAGATTGCCGCCAAATTCCATATTGCAATTCTCAAATGAAATGGTCGTGGTTCCGCCGCCGGGTATGCTTGTTCCAAGCCCGCGCTTGACTTTTATCGTCCTTCCTTTCGCGGTAATCGTCGATCCGTCGCCGTTTGAAATCGCGCCAACATTCACGTTTGCGTCTATGTCCAACTTATACGATCCATATCTCGTCGCAAGAGTATCGTTTGTGCCGGGCTTCGACGGCAACGGCGGCGTTTCAAAATCTCCGCTGCTTCCCCACTGGCAAGTGGAATACTTCATCGTTTTTTCCTCTTCTGTCTCGGGATTTCTCTTGCCCGCATAGTAGGTCAAAGCAAATGCGTTCGCGCACGATGCCAATAGTATGGCGAAAAGTTTTATTGCATTTATTGTTTTCATTGATGGAGCGTATAAATAAATTTCCCATTAGACGAAGCGCTTCGCGCAACCACGCCTTTTTCTCTATTTCATTTTTATGTTTTTTTTACTCGTGTCAAGAAGCTTATTGTATCCTATCCCCCACTTAAAGCGGGCAAATAGCGCTTTGCTTCAAGCATTTTTATATGGCGCAAATTACGCAACAATTTAGGCGCACTTTGCCGCGCTAATTTATGACCTCTTGCGGCGGCTCTTTGCAAGCAGCCCGGCTATCGCCACGCGCGCGCGCGATTCCAATCTCTCTATCTCGTCGGGATCGACATTCGCGTTCTTTGCCTCCTCCAACGCCTTCTCAGCCGCTTCGCGCGCCTTCTGCATTTCATCTTCGTCGAATCTCTGCACGTCTATCGCCGACTCCGTAAGAACAGAAACCGTGTCCGCTATACAGCGCGCGTATCCGGTGTCCACAGCTATGCTTTCTTCGCTTCCGCCGCTTATCGCAAGCACTGCCCCTGCGTCAAGTATCGTAATTAACGGTATGTGCCCAGGCAATATCTGTATCTCGCCGTCGCTCGCCGGCAGCGTCACGGCGTCCAATTCGCCCTTGCGATACACCACTCCGACGGGCGTCACTATTTCAAGCGTAAGCGACATTATTTACCCTTGTTCTTTTCGTACGATTCCAACACTTCCTCTATCGTGCCCTTATACGAAAAATCGTTTTCGTTCACGTAGTCGAGCTTGCCGTCGAGTATCATGGCGGTTCCTCTTTTCCGGCGCTGCCGGAGCATGGGTTAGCGGTGAACGACGCTGCGCGGGCGCGTGCCGTCGGCCTGACTGAGCAGTCCGTCCTTCTCCATCTGCTCCACGAAGCGGGCCGCACGGTTGAAGCCTATGCGGAAGCGCCGCTGCAGCAGAGAAATGGAGACCTTGCCGTTGTCCAGCACGAACTGTATGGCCTCGGCATAGATGGGGTCGTCCACGATGTCGTTGCCGCGGGAGGCCGGCTGCCCGAACTCTTCCGCGGACTCTTCGCTCTCATCGTTGCCGAATTCCGCGAAATCGACTTTGTAGTTCGGCGGCTGCTGACGTTTCCAGTATTCCACCACGGCTGAGACTTCCTCGTCGCTGACGAAGGCGCCGTGCAGACGCTGAATCATGCCGCCGTTGGGCTTGTAGAGCATGTCGCCCATGCCGAGCAGCTTTTCCGCGCCCGCACCGTCCAGAATGGTGCGCGAATCCTGACCGCTTGTCACCTTGAAGGCGATACGGCAGGGGAAGTTTGCCTTGATGATGCCCGTCACCACGTCCACGCTGGGGCGCTGGGTGGCGATGATGAGGTGAATGCCCGCCGCTCTGGCGAGCTGCGCCAGACGAACGATGCTGCCTTCCACTTCCTTTCTCTTCACCATCATGAGATCGGAGAGTTCGTCCACGATGATGACGAGGAAAGGCATGTTGGAAAGGTCTTCCGGCTCTCCCGTCTCCGCGTCCAGAGGCATGGAGCCTCCGGCTTCCACCTCGGCGCGCAGGCGGGCCTGACGTTCGTTGTAGCCGGTGATGTTGCGAACCTTCACCTTGGAGAACAGCGACAGTCGGCGGTTCATTTCGTCGATGGCCCAGAGCAGCGCGTTCTTGGTGAGGTCCATGTCCGTGACCACGGGGTGCACAAGATGCGGCAAATCCGCGTACATGGAAAGTTCCACGCGCTTGGGGTCCACCAGAATCATCTGTACCTCGTCCGGACGGGCGCGATAGAGCAGGCTGAGAATGATGGCGTTCAGACAGACGCTCTTGCCCGCGCCGGTGGCGCCCGCCACCAGAAGGTGCGGCATTTTGGCGAGGTCGGCGGAGACGGGCCTGCCGCCGGTATCTTTGCCGAGGGCGATGGTGAGCAGGGATTTGGCCTGACGGAAGTTCTCGTTTTCCACGATTTCGCGGAAATGTACGGTGGCACGCTGTTCGTTGGGCACTTCCACGCCCACGGTGTCCGTGCCCGGGACGGGGGCCTGCATGCGCACGGACACGGCCTTGAGCGACATGGCGAGGTCGTTGGCAAGGTTGGTGATGCGCGTGGCCTTCACACCGGGGGCGGGTCGTACTTCGAACATGGTCACGACGGGGCCGGGGGTGATTCTGGCCAGCGTGGCATGGACGTTGAAGTTCTTGAGACAGGTAATGAGCGCGTTGCCCTGTCTGGCCAGCGTGAGCTCGTCGGGGCGGCTGGCGAGGTCTTCTTCCGGCAGGGGGGAGAGCAGCTCCATGGGCGGCAGGGGGAGCAACCTGCGCTTCGGCAGCACGGGAGCGGGAGCGGCGGGAGCAGCAGTCGCCTCAAGTTCCTTCTGCAGGGCCATGGCTCCGGCCACGGCCGCATCCACGGAGGCGTATTCCGTATCCTTTTGCGGGAAGGACGGCTCTTTGGGAGTTTCTGCGGCAGGAGGAACGTCTTTCCGGGGCTGCGCGGAGAGCACCACGGCAGGGAAGTCTTCCGTACCCGAGGCGGCGGAAGCGCTGAGTGCGGCCAGAGCGGAAGGCTGAAGTTCCTCCATCTCTTCCGCATCCTCCGGCGTTTCCTCCTTTACGGCACAGGGGGCGTGTTCTTCGGATACGGTGACGGTATCGACGGGAGCGGGGGCGGCTGAGGAGACGGGTTCCACCGGATCGTCCAGCTCAAGGATGAATTCGCTCTCTTCCTGTACGGGGACGGGATCGGCGGAAGGAGCAGGGGGGAGAACCTCCCGGGCAGATTCCTGCAGAGGGGCGCTGGGTGCGGAGACTTTCGGCGCGTCGTGCTCTCCGGCTTCTTCCGGCCGCTCTATGAGGTGCAGCAGCGTATCGAGTTCTTCCTTTTTTTCTCCGGACTCGTTGCCGCTCTCCGGGGCGTCGTCCTTCAGACTGAGTTCCAGAGGAGCGGAGGGAGCGTCTTCCTTTTTACCGAGCACGATGTCGAGCACGGGCCGGGGGCGTTCACGGCCTTCGTTGTGACGGCCTATCTTTCCTGCCAGAGAGCCCATGCGTTTGAGAGAGTCCGGAATGCGGGGAACGGGCAGGTCGAAGGTGGTGCCGAAGGAGGGGATTTTTCTGAGACTCCAGGCTATGAACCGGGAGAACAGCGTCAGCCACGAAATGCTGAACGACAGCTCCATGGCGATGAGAAACACGAAGAGCCAGAGCAGCAGGGAACCGGACGGACTGAAGAAGATGAGGGAAAAGGCGGAAAGCCATTTTCCCGTGATGCCTCCGCCCTGTATGCCGTGCATTTCGATGTTGAAGGAGGAAGCGGTGACGAGAGCACAGGCGAAAAGCAGCAGATACCCTATCCAGCGGTACCATTTGAGCACCAGCCAGCGCGAGACCAGCCCGGCCCCCACGGAGAGAAAGAAGATGACCCAGAGAAAGGAGCCGAGGCCGAAACAGTCCACCAGAAAGCCGGCCAGATAGGCGCCGAACAGACCCGCCGCGTTCTGGACGGACGAGGCCTTTATGCTTACGGCCTGATTGAAGGTGGGGTCACCGGCGTGGTAGCTCCAGAGACTGAGCAGCATGAGCAGACCGCAGAAAAGAAAGAGCAGTCCGAGCAGTTCGCGTACCAGCCTGTGTCCGTACATTGATGATTCCCTTCACGCAGTAGAAGTGCACCCCGGAGGTTTTTCCGCCGGAAAAGAAAAGCGCTGCCGGAAGGGCGCAAAACGTCCTGCCGACAGCGCGAAAAAAGAGGTGGCGATGCGAGGTGTTCATGGCGAAACGGCATCGCTGTCCGGACGTCTTAGTCGCGGCCGAGATATTCGCGGGTGCGGGTATCGACCTTGACGCGATCGCCTTCGTTCACAAAAATCGGCACCTGGATGACCACGCCGGTTTCGAGAGTGGCGGGCTTGGTCACGTTGGATACGGTGTCGCCCTTCACGCCGGGTTCGGTCTTCACGACGGTCATGACCAGGCTCACGGGCACTTCGATGTCGATGGGCTGGCCGTTGTAGAGCAGCACGCGGCACTGCTGGGATTCCAGCAGCCAGTCGGCCTTGCCGTCGGTATCGGCTTCGGGCAGGGAGATCTGCTCATAGGTGGTCATGTCCATGAAAATGAGGTCGGAGCCTTCGCGGTACAGGTACTGCATGTCGCGCTGTTCCATGTCGGGCTTGCCCACCTTTTCGCCGGAACGGAAAGTATTGTCCACCACGCGGCCGTTCAGGATGTTGCGCAGCTTGGTGCGCACCATGGCGCCGCCCTTGCCGGGCTTGAAGTGCTGGAATTCAACGATTTCGTAGGGAGTGCCGTCGATCTCGATCTTCAGGCCGCGGCGAAAGTCAGTAGTGGAATACATGATGCCTCCAGGCAGAACTATGATATTTTTTCTGTAGTGGTTCGAAGCAGGCCGCCCTGCGGCCCGCCTTCCCCCGCAGATGGGGAAAGCTCTCCCGCCGTGCGGGAGGCTGCCTGCGGAATATTTGCCTTTTCTGCCGGAGCAGGCTAATCTCGGCTCTTTCCGCAAAGCAAGATATATTGTCCGATAGAGGCTCACTTTGTCAACTCGAGAGGAGCGCCATGACCGACCCGTCCGCTGAAAAAAAGAAGAGGCCGGAACCCGTGCTGGAACTTCTGGCTACCTTATATACGCTGGAGCAGCTCGAAGGAGCCGCCCATGACATGCCGCAGATTGCGCTCGCCGGGCGCTCCAATGTGGGCAAGTCGTCGCTCATCAATGCGCTGGCCCGGAGAAAGAAACTCGCCAAGGTCAGTTCCGAACCGGGCAAGACCCGTTCGGTCAATCTTTTCGAGGTGAAGCCCGACGGATTCTGTCTGACCGATCTGCCCGGCTACGGCTATGCCCGGCGCGGACACGAGGAGCGGCGCAACTGGGCGGCCCTCATTCAGAAATATCTGGAGGAAACGCGCAGTCTCCGCGCGCTTGCGCTGCTTGTGGACTGCCGCATTCCCACGCAGGAATCCGACAGAATGATGGCCGACTTTGCAAAGGCGCATCGTCTTCCCGTCATCGTCGTGCTGACCAAGGCGGACAAGTGTACGCTGAAGGAGCGTTCCGCCCAGCAGAAGACCTGGGAAAAAATAACGGGCGGCAGGCCCGTGGTGGTGTCCGCCGTGACGCGGATCGGCCTTGAGGAACTGTGGGAACGCCTGCGCGCTCTCGGGGCGCCTGAAGAGACGGCCCCCTCTTCTGAAAACGACGATGGTTCCGTCAACTGAGCGCCGCCATGCTTGATTTGTCCATTCTCAACGAGGCTCAGAAAGAAGCCGTCACCGCGCCGGAAGGGCCCATGCTGGTTATTGCCGGCGCAGGTTCCGGCAAAACACGCACCATCGTGTACCGCCTGGCCTGGCTTGCCGAGCACGGCACGGACCCGCATGCCATGCTGCTTCTCACCTTCACGCGCAAGGCTTCGCAGGAAATGCTGCACCGCGCTGCCCACCTTCTGGAGCAGCAGCTTCTCGGCGTGCAGGGCGGCACCTTTCACAGCTTCGCCTTTTCCGTGCTCAGGCGCTGGTGCCCGGACTGGACCGGCGGCACGCTCTCCGTCATGGACACGGCCGACAGCGTTTCCGCCATCCAGGCATGCAGGGAAAATCTGAAAATAGGAAAGGGCGACCGCAGTTTCCCCCGCACGCAGGCCGTGCTCGGTCTGCTCAGCAAGGCGCGCAACAAGGAAATGGAGCTTGAGGAAGTGCTCTCCCGCGAGGCGCAGCATCTGCTGCCCCATGCCTCCGACCTTGTGGCCCTCGGCGAAGCCTACCGCGCATACAAGCGCGAGCATGCCCTCATGGATTACGACGATCTGCTCTTTGAGCTGGAGCAGCTCTTCCTCGACAAGCCCGAGGTCCTTCAGGCGCAGAGACTGCGCTTCCGTCAGATCATGGTGGATGAATATCAGGATACCAACAAGGTGCAGGCGCGCATCGTGCGCATGCTGGCCGGAGAAGACGGCAACATCATGGCCGTGGGCGACGATGCGCAGTCCATTTACGCCTTCCGCGGCGCGACGGTGCACAACATCCTCGATTTTCCCAGGCTTTTTCACAACACGCGCATCATCAGGCTGGAAGAGAACTACCGCTCCGTGCAGCCCGTGCTCGACGTGGCCAACAGTCTTCTTGCAGGCAGCACGGAAGGCTACCGCAAACATCTTTTTTCCCGCAGGCCGAAGCCTGCCGGGGCGGCCGTCACACTGTACCGTCCCCTGAGCGACATAAGTCAGGCGCAGCTTGCGGCAAGGCGTATCGAGGAGCTGCTCTCCGACGTGCAGGCAAAGGACATTGCCGTGCTTTTCCGCTCGGGCTATCAGTCCTATCATCTGGAGCTTGAGCTCAACAAGCGCGGCATAGGCTTCCGCAAGTACGGCGGACTGCGCTACGCCGAAGCCGCGCATGTGAAGGATGTGATGGCTTTTGCGCGCCTTGTGGGCAATCCTCTGGACATGCCTTCCTTCGACCGTATCGCCGCGCTGTCCCGCGGCATAGGGCCGAAGACCTCGCGCAAACTTTTCGAGCTGGCCTGCGGTGATGATGAGAAGGCGCTCAGAAAGGCCTGTTCCCGCTGGCCGGATTTTCTGGAGAACATGGAGCTTGTGGCTGCCCTCCGTATGGAGAGGCCCCGGCCCGCAGAGGCCATAGGCCGTATTCTCGAGCATTACCGGCCGAAGATGGAGGAGCTTTTCCCCGACGACTGGCCCCGCCGCCTTCAGGGACTTGAGGAAATGTCCACCATCGCCTCGTCCTACGATGATCTTCAGCTTTTCGTGGCAGACCTTTCCCTCGACAGTCCCGAAGAGGCTCCGGAGGATGAGGAGGCCGAGAGCAAAATCACCCTGTCCACCGTCCATTCCGCCAAGGGACTGGAGTGGTCGGCTGTGCTTGTCATCGACCTGGTGGAAGACCGCTTTCCATCCCGCCACGCGCTGGTGCGTCCCGAGGATTTTGAGGAGGAGCGCCGCCTCATGTATGTGGCCTGCACGCGCGCGAAGGACACGCTTGATCTGTTCGTGCCGCTCAGTCTTTACAGCAGAAGCTCGGGCGGACAGGAACCGGCCTCGCCGAGTCCCTTCGTGCGTGAGCTGCCTTCGGACATTCTCGACGAGATATATGAAGGTTACGGCGGCGCGCTCACAAGGCGGCGCGTCAAGGAAGCGCCCCGGCCGCAGGCGGCGGCTTTCGGTGGCTTCTCCGTACAGAAACGCCGCTCCTGGCACTGGGACGAGGACGGAAACGAGAGCAGAGGCTCCTTCGGCAGACGTGCGCAGGAGGATGACTGGCCGCCCCGTGAAAGGGAGGCGGAGGCCTCTCCCCGCTCCCGTGAGGACGCCGACGACGCCTACATGGCCGCGGTGCGCGAGGCGCTGAAAAACGGACGAACGCTGGAAGAGAGCCCTGAGGAAAAGCCCGTGAAGAAGAAGCTGGGCTTCTGCCGTCATCGTCTGTTCGGGCGTGGAAAGATTGTGGAGGAGATTCCCCCGGACAAGTACAGGGTCAACTTCCCGGGGCTGGGACTCAAAATCATTCTTGCCGACTATCTCACTATGGAGCAGTCATGAGTTTTGCCAGCGAAGACGAAATTCTCGGGCTTGTAGGACGTTTCTTTCCGGCGGAACATCCTTCGCTTCTTCTCGGTCGCGGGGACGACTGCGCCGTTCTGCGTCCGGGCGGACCGCTGGCCGTGACGACGGACGTCTTTGCCGAGGACGCACATTTTCGCAGGCGTTACTTCACGCCCTTCGATACGGGCTTCAAGGCCGTGGCCGTGAACGTGAGCGACGTGGGTGCAAGCGGCGCCGTGCCAACGGGCCTTTCCGTGGGACTTACCCTGACGGGAAAAGAGGACGAAACGTGGCTGTCCGGTTTCTGCGAGGGCATGAAGGCGCTTTGCGACAGGTTTTCCCTTGCGCTTTCCGGCGGGGATCTGGCGCGCTCTTCTCTTCTCAATATCTGCGTGACGGCCTGGGGAGAACTGCCGGAAGGGTTGCCCCGCGGACTGCGCAGGGGCGTGGCGCAGAAAGGGGACGTGGTGTTTCTTGTGGGAGAGGCGGGGCTTGCGCGTCTCGGTCTTACGCTGCTGGAAGAGGCGGCTTCTTTTCAGGAGTGCGCGGAAGTGAAGGATGCCTGGCCCTGCGCCTGCGCCGCGCACCTGCGTCCTTTCCCGCTGGCGGAAGAAGGCGTGATGACAGGCCGCTTTGCCGTCCGGCATGAAGCGACGGAGCGCATCGGCCTCATGGATGTTTCCGACGGGCTGGCCCGCGACCTGCCGCGTCTTCTGGCAAGCCGCCAGTCCGGCCTCGGTGCGGATATCGTGCTTACGGACGACATGCTGCCGGAAGAGGTGCTGCGCTATGCCTCCCGGAGCGGTATTTCTGCCGCGGACTTTGCCTTTGAAGGCGGAGAGGATTATGCTCTTCTCGGAACCTGCCCTGAAGCTCTGTGGCCGGAGCTTTCTCTTGCTCTTACCGCCGGAGGGAGGCGTGCTCTTCTGCTGGGCAGGGTGTGCAGAGGTCCGGTCACGCTCAACGGGCAAAGACCGGCTTCGGCGGGTTTTGACCATTTTTCCCGCTGACGCGCCGGTTCGTCATACAGACTTCACAAAGGCCGCCTATGCTGGCCCGGTCAGAAAGATAAACCATGTATGCCGGATGTCCCGGCCCGAGATGAGGAGAGGAACACCATGGAAAAGACCATGAGCGCCACCAAGCACATCGCCCTTATTGCCCATGACAACATGAAGGAAAGCCTCATTGAATGGTGCGCCGCGCACAGTCAGGTTCTGGCCCGCCATTTTCTCTGCGGCACCGGCACCACGGCGCGCCTCATCAACGAACGCACGAGCCTGCCCGTCACGCCCTACCTCAGCGGCCCCCTGGGCGGCGATCAGCAGATAGGCGCGCAGGTGGCGGAAGGCCATATCGACATCATCGTCTTCTTCTCCGATCCGCTCACCGCCCAGCCCCATGACCCGGACGTGAAGGCCCTGCTGCGCATCGCCCAGGTGTACGACATCCCCATCGCCAACAACCGCGCCACGGCCGATTTCATCATCACTTCCCCGCTGTTCAGCGAAAGCTACACCTACACGCCCCACATCCATTTCCCCGTGAAGAACAAGTAAGCTCCGCCTCCGGAAACGAAAAGGCCCCTCTTCTGAAGACAGGAGAGGGGCTTTCTTCGTCCGGGCCGCAAAAGCGGCCCGGCAGGCAGGGGGAAGGAGGCAAACTATTCCGTGGCGGCCACGCAGGTTCCGGCATTGGCGAAACCGTCGATGGCGCCTTCGATGACCACGGTTTCCCTTATGCCCAGAGGCGCGGCTCCGGGCACGCGGAAGGATGCGTTGTCCAGGGGAAGAACAGGCGTTTCCACGGGCTTTTCCAGCTGAGGCACCCATTCATAGGGAGCGCGGTAGGCGCGATACACGAAGTTCATTTTGCCGTTTTCCGCCGTGCGGTAGGGGCAGATGTATTCCCACACGATTTCATGCTCGCGCGTGACTTCAAACACTCTGCCGTCCGAACCTTCGGTGATGAGCGTGTTGCCGTTGGGCAGGCGCTGGGCGGAGCTGATGAAGGGGCTGTAGAAGCGGCAGGCATCCAGCGGAATCACGAAGCCCGCTTCCTTGGGGGTGTACTGCCATTCGATTTCCAGCGTCACGGGGTTGAATTCCAGCACGCGGGAATAGTCGCGCAGCGCGGACTTGGTACCGTCCTTCGCGCCGGGGTTCG
>CASFUJ010000049.1 GCA_949297645.1 uncultured Desulfovibrionaceae bacterium | reverse complement strand
CCTTCCGAGCGGACCAGATAGGCCATGACGACATTCAGAATCGCAGGCGCAGCTCCAAAGCTCACAGTCCACATCAGGTACCCGGCTGTTGCAGCGCTTGTCTCCTCGGTCGCGCCCAGCAGTGTCAGCATCGGGCCGCTGAAAATCGTGTTTTTTCAGCGGCCCGCATGGTATTTGCAACAGGAAGATGCGTTTTTTCGCAGACATTTCCGCCGGAATACCTCGGCAAGTACTTGGAAGGCAGACCGTTCAACCGTATGTTCCGGCGTATGATCACGCCTTTTCCCCGATCATGGGTAAGGGACGTAGCCCTGCGCGGTGTTTGCTTTTTCCTCTCATCATATTCGCAGGGGTGGACGTTTACCGCACCAAAAGAAAAAAGGCCCGCCCGGCATGGCCGGACGGGCCTTTGATGTCGAAAGGCGCGCTTACAGCACGGCGCCGCCGAGGTCCTGAGAGAGACTGCGGGAGGCCCGCAGCGAATGGGTCAGGGCATGGGAGGCTTCGCCGGAGAAAATCTCCTCCTTCGAGGCCAGAAGCGCAAGGGGCAGCACGTCGTCGGCATCGCGCACGAAGTGGATGTCGAGCGTCCGGCGGATCTCCTCCGGCACTTCCTTGAGGTCCTTTTCGTTGTCCGCAGGGATGAGCACGGTTTTCATGCCGGAGCGGGCGGCGGCGAGCAGCTTTTCCCGAAGTCCGCCGATGGCGAGAACGCGGCCGCGCAGGGTGATTTCACCCGTCATGCACACATCGTCACGCACCGGAATACCGAGCAGCGCGGAAGAGAGCGCCGTGGCCAGCGTGATGCCTGCGGACGGTCCGTCCTTGGGCACTGCGCCTTCGGGCACATGGATGTGGATGTCGATGTCCTTGTAGAAGTCCGGGCGCAGGCCGAGAAGGCTGGAGCGGGAACGGATGTAGGAGAATGCCGCATGAGCCGATTCCTTCATCACTTCGCCGAGCTTGCCGGTGACCTGAATCTTGCCGGTGCCGGGCATGACTACGGTTTCGATGTACAGGATGTCGCCGCCCGCGCCGGTATAGGCAAGGCCCGCGGCCACGCCGGGCTGAGGCGTGTTTTCCTTTTCATCATAACGGTATTTTTTTACACCGAGAAAATCCTCGAGATCGGCCTCGTCGATGGTGACGCACAGGGACGTGTCCTTCGCGTCCACGAGGCGGATGGCCGTCTTGCGGCAGAGGGCCGCAATCTGCCTCTCCAGATTGCGCACGCCCGACTCCCGCGTATAGGAGCGGATGACGTCGAGAAGCGCCTTGTCGGTGAGCGCCATGTTCTCGGGCGCAAGACCGTGCAGTTTCCACTGACGCGGCAGCAGAAATTCCCTCGCGATGTGTACCTTCTCGCCTTCGAGATAGCTGGAGAGCTCCAGCACCTCCATGCGGTCGAGAAGCGGCGCGGGGATGCTCTGCATGGAGTTTGCCGTGGTGATGAAGAACACCTGCGACAGGTCGTAGTCCATGTCGAGGTAATGGTCGTTGAACGCGCAGTTCTGTTCGGGGTCCAGCACTTCCAGAAGGGCGGAAGCCGGGTCGCCGCGAAAATCCACGGTCATTTTGTCGATTTCATCGAGGCAGAAGAGGGGATTGTTGTACTTCGCCCGCTTGAGCGCCATGATGATTTTGCCGGGGAGCGCGCCGATGTAGGTACGGCGGTGACCGCGTATCTCTGCCTCATCACGCACGCCGCCGAGGGAGATGCGCACGAACTCGCGCCCCGTGGCCTCGGCTATGGATTTGGCGAGCGAGGTCTTGCCCACGCCGGGAGGCCCCACGAGGCAGAGGATGGGGCCCTTGAGGGAGCCTGAGAGCTTCTGCACGGCAAGATATTCCAGAATGCGGGTCTTGGCCTTCTCCAGACCGTAGTGACCGCCGTCGAGCACGGAGCGGGCCTTCTCAAGGTCGATGTCGATGTCCTTGAGTTCGTTCCAGGGCAGGTCGATAATCCAGTCCACATAGTTTCTGGCCACTACATATTCGGAGGATGCGGGCGGCATCTGACGGAGCTTGCGCACCTCGCGCAGAGCGCGCTCGCGGGCGTCCTCGGGCATGTTCTTGGCCTTGAGCTTTTCTTCCAGCTCCAGAATCTCGGCCTGAATGTCGTCGTGGCCGAGTTCCTTGTTGATGGCCTTGAGCTGCTCGGTGAGGTAGTATTCCTTCTGGTTCTGCTCCATCTGGGCCTTGACGCGGCTCTTGATGGTCTTGTCTATGCTCGAGGAAATGAGCTCCCCGCCGAGATATTCATAGACCTGACGCAGTCTCTGGCCCTGGTCCAGCGTTTCCAGAATGGCCTGCTTGTGCAGATAATCCACCCTGAGGCAGGGCGCCACGGCGTCGGCCAGCGTGCCCGGGTCTTCGATGAGGGCGAAGGCGGCGAGCTGCTCGGGCGTGATGCGGCGGTTCTGACGACAGGCTTCTGACAGGGATTCCTGCAGGGCTTCCACCACGGCGGGAAGTTCCTCGTCCGTTTCCATCGTTTCTTCCACACGCACGGTGCGCAGACGGGGGAAGGCCCTGTCGCCGAAGGCGGAACTGGCGTTCAGGGGCAGCCATGTGGCACGGTACAGCCCTTCGCACACCAGCTTGATGGTGTTGTCCTGAAGGCGGTCGGCCCGGAGAACGCGACTGACCACGCCCATCTGGAACAGATCGGAAAGACCGGGACGTTCGATGGCGGCGCTTGTCTGGGCAACCAGAAATATCTGCTTGTCGTATTCGGTGACGGCGCTGTTGATGGCGCTTACCGAAGCCGCACGCCCGACATGGAACGTCATCACGGCATGGGGGAACATCACCACTTCACGCAGGGTGATGATGGGCAATTCCAGAGGAGTCTGTTCAGGCATAAGGAACCTCGATATTCCCGTTATGCAAGCGCGTTCCTGCCCGGCCGCAGTGCGGTGGAGCAGGAACGCAGCTTCCGGGGCCGGGGGCTTCCCGGCAGATGTTTCCCTCCCGCTACGCGGCGGCGTGAGTCAGGACGGGTTTGTCCGTTCCTTCAATGACGCCCCGGGTGATGACGCACTCGGTCACGTCCTTGAGGGTGGGAAGTTCATACATGATGTCGAGCATCACGTTTTCCAGCACGTTGCGAAGGCCGCGGGCGCCGGTCTTGTTTTCCAGCGCCTTTTCCGCCACGGCGCGAAGCGCCTCGTCCTCAAAACGCAGGGAAACGCCGTCGAGTTCGAAGAGCTTCTGGTACTGCTTGACCAGCGCGTTTTTCGGTTCGGTCATGACGCGCAGAAGGTCGTCCACGGAAAGCTCCTCCACATGCGTGATGACCGGTATGCGGCCGATGAACTCGGGGATGAGTCCGAACTGCACGAGGTCGGAGGGAACCACCTGGTCGAGCAGTTCGCCGAGGCGATGCTCGCTCTTCTTCTCTATATGCGCGCCGAATCCCATGCTGGTACCGCGCGAACGCGATTCCACCAGCTTTTCCAGTCCGATGAACGCGCCGCCCATGATGAACAGGATGTTCGAGGTATCCATGCGGATGAACTCCTGCTGCGGATGCTTGCGGCCGCCCTTGGGCGGAATATTGGCCACGGTGCCTTCGATGATTTTCAAAAGAGCCTGCTGCACGCCCTCGCCCGAAACGTCGCGGGTGATGGACGGGCCGTCGGCCTTGCGGGAAATCTTGTCGATTTCGTCAATATAAATAATGCCCTTGCAGGCGGCGTCAAGGTCATAGTCGGCGTTCTGGAGAAGCTGCACGAGGATGTTCTCCACATCCTCGCCCACATAGCCCGCCTCGGTGAGTGTGGTGGCGTCGGCTATGGCGAAGGGCACCTTGAGCACGCGGGCGAGCGTGCGGGCCAGCAGCGTCTTGCCGCTTCCCGAAGGACCGAGCAGCAGGATGTTGCTCTTTTCGAGCTCCACGCCTTTGATGGCTCCGGCGTGGAACACGCGTTTGTAGTGGTTGTGCACGGCCACGGAAAGGATTTTCTTGGCGCGTTCCTGACCGATGACGTAATCGTCGAGCCGGGCCTTTATCTGCTGCGGAGTGAGCAGCTCGCCCGGAGTCTCGGAAATCTGTCCTTCCGCGGGATCCTGCTCCGCCATGATCTCGGCGCAGGCGGCCACGCAGGCGTCGCAGATGCACACGTCGCCCTGCATGACGAAGTGCCTGGCTTCGGTGCTGCTCTTGCCGCAGAAGGAGCAGTGCATGTCTCTTTCGTTATCGCTCATGCCTGTTATCCTGCCTGTTGTGCCACATCGCGGCGGGAGCTGAGGATACGGTCGATGAGACCGAACTTGAGGGCTTCCTCGGCGGACATGAAGTTATCGCGCTCGGTGGCCGCCGCAATGCGGGAGAGACTGTTGCCGGTGTTTTCCGCAAGGATGCGGTTCAGATTCTTCTTGAGACGCAAACCTTCGCGCACATGGATATCCATGTCCGTAATCTGGCCCTGCACACCGGCGGAAGGCTGATGAATCATGATGCGGCTGTTGGGCAGACTGTAGCGCATGCCCTTCGCGCCGCCGGCCAGCAGAAAGGCGCCCATGCTGGCGGCCTGTCCTATGCACAGGGTGGCCACGGGGGGAGCGATGAACTGCATGGTGTCGTAGATGGCCATGCCCGCCGTGACCGAACCGCCGGGGCTGTTGATGTACAGGCTTATTTCCTTCTCAGGGTCCTGCGATTCCAGAAACAGCAGCTGGGCGCAGATAAGCGAGGCCGTGGCGTCGTTGACCTCGTCGCACAAAAGCACGATGCGGTCCTTGAGCAGACGGGAGTAGATGTCGTACGAGCGCTCTCCGCGTCCGGTGGATTCGATGACAAAGGGAATAGTCACGTCGGGACTCCTTAAAGAAAGGAAATCCCCGGCCGGGGCCGGGGAATCTTTCCTAACCTTGATTCGTTATTCGGCCTTGGCTTCGGCGGGAGCGACCTTCTGGGCCTTGTCGAACAGAAGGCTCATGGCCTTGCTGTTCACCATGCGGTCCTGAATGTCGTTGACGGCGCCGTTCTGATACAGGGCGTCGCGCAGCTTGCGGAAGTCCTGCTTGTATTCGCGGGCCATCTGCATGATCTGCATGTCCACTTCCTGAGCGGAGACTTCCACCTTCTCACGGCGGGCGAGAGCGGTGAGGAACACCTGCACGCGGGCGCGTTCCTCGCCCTGCTTGCGGGTTTCGGCTTCCATGTTCTTGAGGCTCTCGTCGATGGCGGCCTTGTCCAGTCCCTGCTGGCCGAGATATTCGCGTATTTCGTTTTCGTATTCAACCTGCTGATTTTTCACCACGGCTTCAGGCAGGGCGAATTCCTGGCCTTCCAGCAGGGAATCAAGCAGCTTCTTCTCCGCTTCGCTGCGGGCGGAAGCGGCCTTGTTGTGGTTGGCCTGGTCGGCCAGCATCTTCTGAAGAGAGGCCAGATCCGGGAAACCGACCTTCTTGGCGAACTCTTCATCCAGTTCGGGCAGGATCTCGCGGCTGATTTTGTTGAGCTTCACATGCAGAGCCACGGTCTTGCCGCGCAGGCTTTCGTCAATGTGGTCTTCGGGGCAGACCATGGTGCCGTCGCCTTCTTCACCCGCATGCAGGCTGCGGATGATGTTGTCGAGTTCGGAGAGTTCCTTGCCTTCCTTGGGCTCGGAGAGCTGAATGCTGTAGTTCTCCACCTTCATGCCGGGCACGCTCTTGCCGTCCACTTCGCCGTCCACGTCGATGGTGACGATGTCGCCGTTTTCAGGCAGACGGGACTCCTTCACTTCTTCCAGCGTGGCGGTGCTCTTCAGAAGGCGCTTCGTGAAAGCGGCGATTTCCTCTTCGGTGGCTTCGGAGGAATCCATTTCCACAGTGAGGGCGGAAAGGTCTTCAGGCAGCTTGATGTCGTCGGGCAGGGTCTCGAAGGAGAAGGAGAAGGCAAGGTCCTCACCGCGGACGATCTGTCCGCCTTCATAGTCCAGACGGGACATGGGCTTGATGTCCTCTTCCTTCAGAATGTCGGCCACGCGGCGTTCCACCAGGGTCTCGGTGGCGCGGGAAATCACTTCCCCGGCAAAGCGCTTTTCAATGACGGAAACCGGCGCCTTGCCCTTGCGGAAGCCGGGCAGCGTGACGGAGGCACCCACTTCGCGGGCGGCGGCGTTGAGAGCGGCATTGACCTCCTCGGCCGGGACGGTCACGCTGATTTTGCGGGAGACGGGGGAAACGACTTCGATGCTGTGAGCCATATCGGTAAAACTCCTTATGAATGGACTGCCCGGCCTTGCCGGAGGGCAGAGAAAATGGCGCAAAAAATGGTGCGAGAGGAGAGGCTTGAACTCTCAAGGATTGCTCCGCTGGATCCTAAATCCAGTGCGTATGCCAGTTTCGCCACTCTCGCACGGACGAGCCATATACTGCAAGGCGATGAATTTAACACAGCTTCGCGCCGGAGGCAAGAGAAAGAGTATCCTCCCGGCAGAGCGGAATGTCATTCTATCCTGTCCGAAAAGGGGAAATACCGCGCGGCCGTCGCACCGGAAGGCAGCGGCGCCTCACGGATATCCGGTCGAATCGTTTCTTATCCGTGCGCGTCCGGGCATGCAGACGGTCGCGGGCGGAAAAGGCCCGCCGGAGGGATGTTCCGACGGGCCTCGCAGGAGGGGGGGCCTATGCGGCGTAAAGTTTTTCCTTCAGCCAGTCCTTCATGGAGTCGGAGGGCATGAATACCCCTTTCAGAGTGCCGAACTCCTTATGGAAGTTGTTTTCCAGTTCCCTGGGGAGCGGAAAGACCCACAAATCTTCCGTGGCTTCTGAGTTGCGCATCACCAGACGCAGGGTGGGATGCTCGGTCCAGTTGTCGAGAACGAAATAGTGGGCGAAGTCGTCTTTGGAGCGGACGGGCGGATGCTCGGCGCGCCAGTCGTTGTTGCCCCATTCAAGGTAGAGGGTGACGGCGTCGGCGGGGTCAAGATTCCATTCTATGGGCAGACGGCTGAAAGCCTTGAGCTGTTCGGTGGTGTTGTACTGCATGGTTCACTCCTTGTGCGGTGGGAGAAAACTGGAAGCGGCGGAACGCGGCTTCCGAAGCATTGTCGTTGAGTTCAATATGCACATGAAGCTGGTTCTTGTCAAGAATTATTCCTAATAAGAAAAAATTTTCGGCGCGGACGTCCGGGCATGAGGCATGAAAAAAGCGCCTTTCCTTCGGGAAAGGCGCTTTTTTCATGGGCGTGCGGGCATTTTGCCCGGAAAATCAGATTCTGCCGTAGGAGGCGAGAACTTCGCGCAGGAGCTTCACCGTGCTTTCGGCGGGCTGGCAGAGGGGCAGACGCACCTCGGAGCTCATGCGGCCCATGAGGGAGAGCGCTGTCTTGCAGGGAATGGGATTGCTTTCCGTGTCGGGGTTCGGACGGGGGGTGGCAAAATCATTTACGGGCGTCAGATTGTGCTGACGTCGGGCACGGCGCTCGGAGGGCGCATTTGGGTCGGGCAGCACGTTGGCCGTGACGGAAATGACGCCCTTGCCGCCTACGGCGTAGGTGGGCAGAACGGTAAAGTCGTCGCCGGAAAGCAGGATGTAGTCTTCAGGGCACTGTTCGAGAATGTTGGAAACCTGCACCAGGTTGGCGGTGGCTTCCTTGCAGCCGATGACGTGCTCAAGTTCGCGGGCCATGCGGGCCTGCGTGGCGGGCAGCACGTTGGAGCCGGTACGGCCGGGCACGTTATAGACGAACATGGGCAGGGCCACTTCGTCGTTGATGGCCTTGAAGTGCTGGAAGATACCTTCCTGCGTGGGCTTGTTGTAATAGGGGGAGATGAGCAGAGCGGCGTCGGCGCCGGCCTGCTTGGCGAAACGGGTGAGGCTGATGGCCTCTGTCGTATTATTGGAACCGGCGCCCGCGATGACGGGGACGCGGCCCTTCACCTGGTCGATGCAGATGCGGATGGCGGATTCGTGTTCCGCGTGGCTCATGGTGGCGGACTCGCCGGTGGTGCCGCAGGGCACCACGCCGTTCACACCCTGTTCAAGCTGCCATTCGATATGGGCGCGATAGGCCTCTTCGTCGATGGTGCCGTTCTTGAACGGGGTAAGCAGAGCAGTTATCGTACCGTGAAACATGCTTTTCTCCGAGCGGGATAAATGGATGAAGAAAATTTCCAGACGACTGGGCCCCGTACGGTCAGAATTTCAAAAGGCCGAACATGGAGGGGTCGAGGGCGCCTGTAAAGACGCGGGCCACGGCGCCGGACAGGAAGACCGAATCACCCTGCAGTTCAATGCCCAAGAGTTCCTTACCTGAAGTAGTGACATTGACACGACCTTCCGTCAAGCCAAGTGCATGAGCGATACAAGTGGAAGCCGCCGCTCCGGTGCCGCAGGCGAGGGTTTCCCCCTCCACGCCGCGCTCGTAGGTACGCACATGGATGGCGTCTGTGCCGGTCACGGTGATGAAGTTCACGTTGGTGCCCTTCGGGGCGAAGTGCTCATGGTAGCGGAATATCCGTCCGAGGCGCTCCATATCGACCTTCTCGCAGTCGTCGCAGAGAATGACGGCGTGCGGCACGCCGGTGTTCACGAAATGCACGTCGAAGGTCCGTCCGTCCGCTTCCAGCGGGGTGTGCAGCACCATGCCCTCCGGATGGGTGAGCTCCACGCGGGAGCGCCTTCCTTCCACATCCACCTCGGCGTGGATGAGCCCCGCGTCGGTGCCGAAGCACTGCGAGGGGCCGGCAAGGCCGATGTCCACGGCCAGCCACGAGGCGCAGCGCGACGCGTTGCCGCACATTTCCGCGCGCGAGCCGTCGGCGTTGTAGAAATGCCAGATATAGTCGCCTTTTCTGCCTTCGGGCGTGCTGTCGAGAAAGAGCAGCCCGTCGGCGCCGATACCCGTTTTGCGGTTGCACAAGGTCACGGCCCAGGAGGACATCTGCGTTACGCTTACCTCTGCCTCCCTGTTGTCGATGAAAATGAAATCGTTGCCGCAGCCGTGCATTTTATGGAAACGAAAGTCGTTCATGGTGATTATCCGGGAAAAGGCCGCCCGCGGCGGCCCGTGAGAAAGCTCTTACTGCAGCCGGTTCCAGACGAACCGGATATAGGGTTGCATGACGGTGAGCGCCTTTTCCGCATCGAGGGGCAGAGTGGCTCCGGCGGCGTTGCGGTGTCCTCCTCCGCCGAACTGGGCGGCCACGTCGCGTACGTTGTCCTTGCCGGAAGAGCGCAGGCTGGCCTTGGTCTGCACTTTGCCGTCCTTTTCCTCTTCGCGGAGTATGAGCGCCACGCGCACGCCCGAGAGTCTGCGCAGCTGCTCCACGAGGCCTTCGGCGTCTTCCCGGGAGGCGTTGCATGCGCGCAGCGTGTCGCGGGTGATGAGCGCCGCGGCGAGCCTGCCGTCCTCCAGCAGGCGGGTTTCCTGCATGACACGGCCCCACAGGCGAAGGCGCGCCTCACTCCAGTTGTTTTCCATACATTCGCGGAGGCGCGGCAGATTCAGTCCTTCCTCCACCATGTCCGCCACAAGGCGCAGGGCTCCCGCCGTGGTGTTGCCGTAGCTGAAGTTGCCCGTGTCGGCGGAAATGGCCACATACAACGCTTCCGCCAGCGCGCCGTTCAGGGGAGCACGCAGGGCTTTTGCGATATAGGCCACCAGTTCCCCTGTGGCGGCCATGCCGGGCTCCACCCAGTTGGCGACCGTGCCGAAGTTCGGATTGGCCAGATGATGGTCGATGTTCACGGTGGGCACGCGGTCAAGCAGCGGCTGGATGGTCTCGCCGAGGCGCGCCCTGTCTCCGCAGTCGAGGCAGACCACAAGCTCAGGCGTGCAGGGCAGACGGTCCAGGGAGGTGAGCACCGGGCCGGGGAGCGTGAGGAACTTCAGGAAGGAAGGCATGCCGTCTTCATTGAAGACAAGAGCGTCCACACCGATGGAGCGCAGCGCCCAGGCAAGAGCGAGGCAGGAGCCCATGGCATCGGCGTCGGGATGCGTGTGCGCGGCGATGAGCACGCGCTGATGATGTCGGAGCGCAGAGAGCACTTCTTCGGGAACGGAAGGTTCAGTCGTCATAGAAAAACTCGAGGTCGCTGTAAACCATTTCTTCTTCGCACACGGCTTCCATCATGAGCAGGCACTTGTCCATGCGCGACTGCATGTGCCTTTCGCTGTTGCTTACCGACACCACCTGAAGCCGGAGCCGCACCAGAGACTCCTCCGTCCCCGCTTCAGCGATGGCCACGTTGAAGGTGTTGCGCACCTTCTGCTTCAGGCTGTTGGCCACACGACGTTTTCCCTTGAGGGAATCGTTGCCGTGCAGGGCGTATTCCACGGTAAGAACGCCGATGACCATGGGAGGGGCCTTGTCAGGAGCGGTAGTCGGAATTGAGGGAGACGTAGCCGTGGGACAGATCGGAGGCAAGCAGGCGGGCTTCGCCTTCGCCTTCGCCGAGTACGATGTCCAGCGGCAGGTCCATGTTCTTCAGGGGCTCTTCGAGCAGCGCGTCGAAATCAAGGTCCGTGGGGCGCCCGTTGCGGAAGAGCTCCACGCCGCACAGCGTCACGCGAAGCGCCATGGGGTCGAAGTTCACGCCCGCGCGTCCTGCGGCGGCCACGATGCGGCCCCAGTTGGGGTCGCGGCCGAACATGGCCGTCTTCACGAGCTGGGAGTGTCCCACGGTGCGGGCTACTTTTTCGGCGTCTTCGTCGCAGGCGGCGCCCGTGACATGGATGTGCATGACCTTGGTGGCGCCTTCGCCGTCCTTTACCAGCATGTAGGCAAGTTCGCCGAGCACCGCGGTGAGGGCCTCTTCCAGAAGCGGCAGCTCATCCTTTTCCACAACGACGCCGGAAGCGCCGTTGGCAAGGCCGTAGAGGGAGTCGTTGGTGGAGGTGTCGCCGTCCACGCTTACGCGGTTGAACGTGGCGTCCGCCGCGCGGCGGAACATGTCGTGCCAGACGGAGGGCTCCACGGAGGCGTCGCACATGACGAGAGAGAGCATGGTGGCCATGTTCGGGCATATCATGCCCGCGCCCTTGGCCACGCCCGCAAGGCGTACCATGCCGCCTTTGAGGGCAAGTTCGCGGCCGGCCGTCTTGGGAAAGGCGTCGGTGGTCATCATGGCGCGGGCGAGTCCTTCGAGACTCACGCTGCCGAGGGAGGCGGCAAGCGCGGGCACGGCGGCGGCCCATTTGTCCATGTCCATCTGCGCGCCGATGACGCCGGTGGAGGCGGGAAGGAGTTCCTCGGACGATACCTCTTCTCCCGCGTTGCGCAGGGCCTGACTCACCATATCGAGGGAGAGCAGGCAGTTCTCGCGGCCCTTTTCACCGGTGCAGGCATTGGCCTGACCGGAGTTGAACAGCACGCCGCGCACGCCTTTTTCACCGGAAGCGGCGATGTGCTCCTGAGAGACGAGAACGGGAGCGGCCCGGAAAAGATTGGTGGTGAACACGCCGGCGGCGGTGGCGGGAGCGTCGCTGAAGGCGAGGGAAAGGTCGTTGCGGTCGAGATGCTTGTTACGGAAATCGGCGTTCGCCGCAGCAAGACGGAAGCCCTGAGGTATCTGAATCATAGAAAGTTCTCCGTTCCTGTAGGATACGGGCTTCAATCTGCCACAGTTGCCTGTGGGGTGCAAGGGCCGCAGGTTGTCGGTAGCCGTGATTACCCATGGAAAAAACAGCGGAAAATGTCGTCTTGCGCGACCTTTCCGGCCGTGCTACTCTTCCGCTCGTCCGATTTTTCCAAGACCTTCAACCGCGGCCTTCCCGGCCTTTTGACGCATATGTCCGAATCTTCCAGAAAAAAAGGCAGTTCCATGTTTCGCGATTACGGCGAAGCGCTGCTGATGGCGGTGGTGCTGGCCCTTGTCATCCGTACCTTTTTCCTTCAGGCCTACACCATTCCCTCCGGCTCCATGCTTCAGACCGTGCAGATAGGCGATTACGTCCTGGTCAACAAGTTCGTTTACGGCGTGAAGATTCCCTTCACCGACAGGTATCTGTTCCGCGGCGCTGACCCGCAAATCGGGGACATTATCGTGTTCAAGTATCCCAAGGACCCGGATACCGACTTCATCAAGCGCGTGGTGGGACTGCCCGGCGATGTCATTGAAATGCGCAACAAGCAGTTCTACCGCAACGGCGAACCCGTGAAGGAAGACTACATCCAGCAGCTCTATCCCAACGTCATCGGCAGGCTGGACAACGTAGGCCCCGTGACCGTGCCCGCGGATTCCTACTTCGTCATGGGCGACAATCGCGACAACTCCGATGACTCCCGCAACTGGGGCTGCGTGCCCCGTTCCTACATTCACGGCAAGGCCTGGCGCATCTACTGGTCGTGGGATGCCGACACCCATACGCCGCGTCTTTCCCGTCTGGGGCATCTGGTCGAATAGTATCACATCCGTCTGTTTTCCCCTTCTGCGTCGTCTGCCGCGAAAGGGGCGTTTCTTCCGGGGCGTCGGCTCCGGAAGATGTTCTTTTTTTGAGAGAAGAGGAATTTTCCGTGCAGCGCATTCCTGAACCGTTGAAAAATCTTGTGGACCAGCTTGCCCGGCTGCCGGGGCTCGGCCCCAAGTCCGCCATGCGCGCCGCCATGACTCTGCTCAAATGGCCTGAAGCCGAAGTGCGCAGGCTGGGCAGGGGAGTCTATGAACTGCGCGATACCCTGCACCTTTGCAGCCGCTGCGGCGGTCTGTCCGATTCCGACCCCTGTCCCATCTGCTCTGATGTGGAGCGCGATGAAAGCCAGCTCTGCCTTGTGGCCGAATGGGACAGCATGCTGACCATGGAAGAGGGCAACTTCTATAAAGGCTATTACATGATACTCGGCGGCCTTCTGGCGCCGCTAGACCACAGCCCGGCGGAAACGCTGGAAATGGACCGCCTGCGCTCGCGCCTTGCCGAAGGAAGGGTGAAGGAGCTCATCCTCGCCCTCGGTGCCACGGCCGAAGCCGAGGCCACGGCCACCTTTGTGAAGGACCAGGTGAACGCCCGTTTTCCTGAGGTGCGCGTCACCCGTCTTGCTCAGGGAATTCCGCTGGGCGCAGAGGTGAAGTACATGGACAGGGAAACCCTGCGCCAGTCGCTGCGCTACAGACAGGTGCTGTAGGACGTTTTTCTAAGAACATGGGCTCCGGCCGTATTTGTCGGCGGAGCCGCTTTGCCGGTGCTTCCGGCTCCCTCATGACCTCATAACGTGTATGGAGATACCATGGCTTTTTATTTTGCCCCCCGCGAGGCGAGAACCACGCTGAACTGCCCCGAATGCGGCGCACCGCTGGATATCCGCCGCACCTGCCACGAGGCCTATATGCAGTGCTCCTCCTGCCGCCGCACCTTCAAGCTTGCTCCGTTCATCAGTCAGATGGACGAGGTGATGGAAGAATTCCTTGAACGGCTGTACGCGGACCGCGTGTAGCCTCTTTTGCGGAAGACGCCCCCTTGGCCCTTCCGCCCCGGGAGCAACCATGAGCTTTCGTCGTTCTTCTTTCGCGGTTTTTCAGCCGCTTGTGGATATCGCTTTTTTCGTTCTGGTCAACACGGCGCTTTTTTTTGCCGCCAGACTGGCGCTTTTGTATTTTCTTCTGCCGGACATCGCCGAAAGGGGGCACATCGCGCATGCGCTGTATATCGGACTGAAGTTCGATGCCCGCATGGCGGTGTTCATGACGCTGCCTCTGGCCTTCTGCCTGCTCTGGCCGCGTCTTGAGCGCGCCGTCTCGCGCGAGGGCTTTTCCGCGGCGCGCTTTGTTCTCTGCCTCGTCACGGGCGTCATGGCCGCCGGAGCCATGCTCATCTATGTCTTCGACTTCGGCTTCTTCTTCTACCTGCATCAGCATATCGACATGGGGGCGAAGGTTTTTCTGGAAGACCCGTCCGAATCCGTGCGCATGGTGTGGCAGAGCTATCCCGTGGTGCTCATTGTGCTGGCCTTTGCCGCGGCGGCGGCGCTGTATGTAGGGCTGTTCGCCCGTTTCCTGCGCTCCCACACGGCTTTTCCCGTGCGTCCACGGAAGGGCGGCGAGGGGTGCAGCCGCAAGTGGCGCGCCTTCGTCACGGTTTCCTCTCTCGTCATGCTCTTTGTCGTGGGCTACGGTCAGATAAGCTCCAACTTCTTTCCTCTGCGCTGGAGCAACGCCTACTTCAGCGCCGACAAGAACATCGCGCTTCTGGCCATAAATCCTATCCAGAACCTGTACGATACCCGCAACTACGGCAAGGCCATCCCGCCGAATGAGAAAGCCACGCGCGAGGCATGGCCGCGTATGGCCGCCTACCTGCGCGTGCCTGAAGGTGCGGCGCCCCTCACCTATGTCCGGCATTTTCCGGGCAGGGACATGGAAAAGCGGCCCAATATCGTCATCATCATCATGGAATCGCTCTGCTGGGAGCGCACTTCCCTTGCGCCTTCCATGCCCGCTTCCATGGGGAAGGACATCGACCCGTCGCCTTTCCTGAAGGAACTTGCGGCAAAAAGTCTGTACTACCCCAACTTCTACGCGCCCACGCGTACCACGGCCCGCGCCGTGTTCACCACCATCAGCGGCGTCCCGGACGTGAATCACTCCGGCGGCACCACCTCGCGCAATCCCAGGCTGGTGGACCAGTCCTCCGTGTTCAACGAGTTCCGGGGATACGAAAAATACTATATGATAGGCGGCAACGCCAACTGGGCCAACATCCGCGGCATGCTCCAGCACAACGTGGAGGATTTGCACCTTCTGGAAGAGTCGGCATGGGAAGCCCCCAATACCGATGTATGGGGCGTGTCCGACATCGCTTTGTTCCGTGAAGGCGTGGACGTTCTGACAAACAGCCCCAAGCCTTTCATTTCCGTGATTCAGTCCGCCTCCTTCCACCGTCCCTATACCATTCCGGACGACAACGAAGGTTACGTCTCTCCGCCCGACCCCTCCGCTGAAGCCCTTGCCTGGTACGGATATGAGAGTGCGGAGGAGTATCGCTCGCTGCATCTTTCCGACCATGCCCTGCGCCGTTTCTTCGATAAGGCGTCGAAGCAGCCCTGGTTCAACGACACCATCTTCGTCATTTTCGGTGACCACGGTCTGAACAACAATTCCACCAACATCACGCCTGCTGTGCGGGCCTGCAATCTTCAGGCCTGGCATGTGCCGCTGCTCATCTACGCCCCCGGCGGGCAGGTGACTCCGGGCGTGAATCCTGCCCCTCATATTCAGCCGGACGTGCTGCCCACCATGGCTGCGCTGGCAGGGCTCGACTACTACACGAATACACTCGGCAGAAACCTCCTCGACCCCGCGAACGACGAGGACGCCGTGGTCTTTATCAGCGATACCGATACCACGCGCTATCTGCTGGAAGACGGCTATGTTTATGCCATTCGCCCGAAGGGTGACGCTCTGTACAGGCTGGACGAGCGTACGGCCGACAACAGTGCCCGCGATTTAAGGGCAGAGGAGCTGGAGCGTGCGGCGGCCATGCGTCAAAAGCTCATGGATTTCTACTATACCTCGCAGTACCTGCTGCACAACAACGGCAAGGAGCACATCGAGGCCGCGCGCCGGGCCGCAGAAAACGGAGCGGGAAAGTAGGATATGAAGACGGTGACCATTCATACCGACGGCTCCTGCCTCGGCAATCCCGGCCCGGGCGGCTGGGCTGCCGTGCTCTCCTGGGACGGACCGCAGGGCAGGGCGCGCCGGGAAATGAGCGGCGGCTTTGCCCGTACCACCAACAACCGCATGGAAATACTGGCTGTGTTGGAAGCTCTCGGAGCGCTGAAGGAGCCCTGCGTCGTGGAGCTCTATACCGATTCCCAGTATGTGGCCAAGGCCATCAAGGACCGCTGGCTTGCGGGGTGGCTTCGCAACAACTGGCTTACTTCGGCGAAAAAGCCGGTGAAAAATCAGGATTTGTGGAAGCGCATGCCTGAGCTTCTTTCCCGACACGAAGTGCGCTTTCACTGGCTCAAGGGCCATGCGGGGCATGTGGAAAACGAGCGCTGCGACGAACTGGCCCGCACCGAGGCTTCCCGGCGTGACCTTCCGGAAGATCCCGGCTTTACGGACTGACCGCGTTTACGGAACATGCAGCGGTGAGGGGCGCGCTTCATGACGCTTCTTCGGCCTTCCGGCGTGTCTGTGCGCCATCCGGCACGGCTTTTTATACCCGTTCTTTCCGGGCAGGCGTACAGGAGTCCTGTTTTTGACAGGAGGCACGCCGCTTGCACGTGTCTTTCCATGAGGGGCTCTGTACAGAGCTTCAGGACGCGGCGCTTCTGCAAAGGCATTTTTCACGACGGAAGGCAACGGATGCACGTTCCGCATTCTCTTTTTGCTCAGAAGCGACACGCTGCTTCTTGTCCTGAACGGCGTCCTGTGCTAGATTCATCGCATTATGACCAGAAAAGAATGGAAAATACGCGCAACCTCCCGTCTTTCCGGCACGGAAGCGCCTGCGCTTGCAGCGGCGCTTCTCCTGTGTCATGTGCTCGGCATAGACAAAGTGGCGCTTATCGCCCATTCTGAAGAAGAAATTCCACCCCTTGCGGAAGCGGAACTGGAGTTGTTGCTGGAACGTCGGCTTGCCGGAGAACCGGTGGCTTATCTTCTTGGCCGCCGCGAGTTTTACGGGCGGGACTTTTCCGTGAACGCCCATACCCTCATCCCCCGCCCGGAAACGGAGCATCTGGTGGAAGCGGCACTGGAGTTTTTTCAGGGAAGGGAGAATATTCGTTTCCTGGACCTCGGTACAGGCAGCGGATGCATCGCCGTGACGCTGGCGGCGGAGCGTCCCTCATGGAAGGGGGAGGCCGTGGACGTTTCCCCGGGAGCGCTGGAGGTGGCACGAGGCAATGCCGAGGCGCACGGCGTTTCGGAGAGAGTCGTCTTCCGGCAGGCCGACTTCACTCTTCCGTTGCCTTTTGAGGCCGCAGGCTTCGATCTTGTGATAAGCAATCCTCCGTATATCAGTGAAGAAGAATACGCCGGCCTTGATGACGGCGTCAGAAATTTTGAGCCGCGTTCCGCGCTGGTACCCGGGCCCGAAGGGCTGGAACATCCCCGCGCAGTGGAGGCGGCGGCCCGCGCCCTGCTGAAGGAAGGCGGCCTTCTGCTTATGGAGCATGGTCACCTTCAGGGCGAAGCGTGCCGGGCGTTGTGCCCGGACGCATACTGGATGGACAGGCGCACGGGGCTCGACCTCGCCGGAAAGGAGCGATTCCTTTTCGCGGTGAGGCGCTCCAGCGTAGAAGCCCCCGGTTTGTCCGGGGATGCCGCGGTGTGAGAGTCGCGGCGTTCAGGAGAAGTGTCATGCCCCAGACCACTCTTTGCGGAGCTGTCAGCTGCAAGGGGGTTTCCCTCCATTCCGGCCGTGAAGTCAGCATGGAGTTCCGGCCCGCGCCGGAAGATTCCGGACTCGTTTTTCATATCCATTCCGACGGGGAGGAGAGGTTGCTTCTGCCCCGTCCGGAAGCGGTGAGCACCACGGAGCTTGCCACCACCATCAGCGACGGAAAGGCCAGCGTCTCCACCATCGAACATGTGCTTGCGGCGCTGAGCGGCATGGCTGTGGATAACGTGGAAGTGCATGTGGAAGGCGGAGAAGTGCCCATCCTCGACGGCTCGGCGAAACTGGTGGTGGAAGCGCTGCGCCGCGCAGGACTGCGCCCTCAGCAGGCTCCCCGTCGTGTGGCCCGCGTAACGCGGGAATATTCGCTGGAAGCGGGCGGCAAATCCATCGTGGCGCGCCCCTTTGACGGCTTCCATGTGGATTACACCATCCGCTTCCCCCATCCCGCCATAGGTGAACAGCGCTTTGCGCTGGAGATAACGCCCGAGTCCTTCGAGCGGGAAATCGCCCCAGCGCGTACCTTCGGCTTCCTGAAGGAAGTGGAGTACCTGCACAGTCGCGGACTTGCCCGGGGCGGCTCGCTGGACAACGTCATCGTGGTGGGAGACGAGGGCGTTATTAATAAAGAGGGCCTGCGCTTTCCCGACGAGTTCGTACGGCACAAGATGCTGGACTTCATCGGCGACATGGCCATGCTCGGCATGCCGCTCCGGGGAGCCTTCACGGTGTCCTGTTCCGGCCACGGGCACAACAACGCCTTCCTGCGGAGTCTCGTGCAGGGGGAAGGGCTGCTGGAGTATGTGACGCTGTCGTGAGAGGATGTTGAGGTCGCCGGAGGCGTTCGCCCGGAGGAAGGGCGCGGTTTGTTTTTGAGGTCATGCTTCCCTTGCGGGAAAAAG
>CASFUJ010000048.1 GCA_949297645.1 uncultured Desulfovibrionaceae bacterium | reverse complement strand
TGCGGTTTGAAATCCTTATCTATATCAACACCGAGCTTGGATTTCGGCAGATCGCGTACATGACCCATAGAGGCCATTACCTCGTATCCGCCGCCGAGATATTTTTTTATACTCTTAACCTTTGTCGGTGACTCAACTATCAAAAGCTTGGACATATTTTTCCTCCGATAAATTTTTTTGACTCAGCATTTTTCATAGCAGCCGCCCGGAAGCGCGTGAATCAGTAGCTCAATTTCAAGTTCGGTAAGCGCCGCAAGGAGCTGCTGTGAATCAAGACCTGTGCCGGTAATTTCTTCAGGATAAAATTTATGCTTATCCAGATGATTATATACTATTTTTGCTTCTTTGGAAAGGGTTTCACTCAATATTTTTTTGCCGTTTTCCGGTATTTTTTCCGTTTTTTCGGTTTTAGCCGCATTTTCACGCTTTTTATACGCGTTCGCAATATCGATTTTATCCGGAAATTTGGGTATATATTCATTGAAAATATCCGACGCGTCGAGTAAAGGCCGAGCGCCGTCCCTCAAAAGAGCGTTCGAGCCTGCGTAATCCTCCGAATCAGGTGAGCCGGGTATCACAAAAACCTCCCTGCCCTGCTCAAGCGCATGATTTGCCGTTATAAGCGCGCCGCTTTTTTCCGGAGCCTCAACGACAACGGTAGTAAGCGCAAGCGCCGACATAATGCGGTTCCTGACCGGAAAGCTGAACCTTGTGACCTTGGTTCCGGGCGGGTATTCGCTTATAATGCAGCCGACTTCCTCGACTCTTTTCCTTAACGGTTCGTTTTTTATCAGATATCCCGAGCCGATACCGCACGCCATAACAAGCACCGTTTTTCCTCCGGCTTTCAGCGCACCTGCGTGAGCATAATAATCGGCACCTACCGCGCCGCCGCTCACCACGGTAATGCGTCTGGGCTCTTTCGCGGGATGCGCGCTCAGGGCCGTTTCCACCATGAGGGCGGGATTGACGGTGCAGCGTGTGTTGACGTTCAGCGTCGCTTTCTCCAACTGGTCGTCACGGTGCCGTCATCATTTCTGGTGACGTCGAGCATCTTGTCGGCCAGCAGCGGATTGGTGAAGGTGTAGTCGGAGCGTTTGTGGTTGCCGCGTGTTTCCTTGCGCTCGAGAGCGGAGCGCATGATGCACTCGGCGCAGTCGAACAAATCAAGCACTTCCGCCGCGCGCATGAGCGTGTGGGAACAGGTGGTTTTGAGGCCTTCGTTCGTTTCCCTGCGAAGCTGAGCCAGATAGGCAAGACCGGCCTTCAGCAGAGACTCGGAGCGGACCTTGTAGGGACCTACGTCGGCGTAATCGCTCATGATCTGGGTAAGGGCGATATTGGCTTCCTGCCAGTCCGCGCCCAACTCTCTTTCCATGAAGGAGGAAAGCAGTTCCATCTTGGCCTTGATGGCGGGATTTTCGGCGAGGTCGATGTCCTTCAGTTCTGGAATGTCGCGCGCCGCTGCCTGTCCAGCTCTCCAGCCCATCCATGCGGCGAGGCCGAGGCCGCAGCCCGCGTTGCCCACCATGTCGCCCGCGGCGTAGAGGCCGGGAACGGTGGTCATGCCGTCCTTGTTCACGTCCAGTCCGCGGCCGTGGAGTATGGGTTCGAAGCGGGTGAATTCTACGGCGTGCTTCGCCGGGTCGATGCCCTTGTCGTCCATGTAGCCGATGAGGGCGGAAAGGCCTTCGTCGAACATGGCCTTGCGCATGTAGGCCAGGTTCTCCGGCGTGTTTTCCGAGCAGTCGAGATAGGCGGGGCCGCGGCCGTTCTGCATGACGTCGATGAAGGCGGAGTTCCAGATGTCGGACGTCACGTCGCCGTATTCAGGGTCGGGTTTGGTGACGAAGGGGCCGAGGGGTTTACCGTCAGGATAGCGGTAAACGCCGATCCAGGTGGCCTTGCCTGCGCGCTGCAGGTATTTGGTGCCCGCGTGGGTGTAGGGGATTTCCATGTTCACCATGCTTGCGCCGATACGCCAGCCGAGGGCCTGTCCGCCGGCATTGTTGGGACAGTGGGCGGTGTTGAACATGTAGTTGGGAGTGGAACCGTTGAGGTAGAGCCTGTGAGTGAGGCCCGTGGACAGAATGACGTTGGGAGCCTTGACCAGAACGAAGGAAGGTTCGGGCCTGCCGGCGTCGATGGCAAGGGCGCCGCACACGCGGCCGTTTTCCTTGGCCAGTTCCACTACGGGGTGATGGTTCAGCACGGTGACGCCGTGCTTTTTCATCTGTTCGGCGAGCACGGCCTTCTGTTTGCGGCCGTCGAATTTCAGGAAGGCGCGCGGCTTGCCGGGCAGAGCGTGGCCCTGGAAGTTCCAGCGGCCGAGAGGACGCATGTTGATGCCCCATTCTTCCCATTTTTTCACGATGTCGAAGCTCTCCAGAAGATGCAGACGCATGAGGTCCACGTCCTTGGCCTGTCCGACGAGACTGCCGAGCAGTGCTTTCAGTACGGGCTCCACATCGTCGCCGTGCACTTCGGGAATGTAGCAGGTGAAGTGGTCGTTGCCCGTCGCGCCGGAGCCGGAACGCTTTACGTTGCACTTTTCCAGCACCACCACTCTTTTCGCACCGGCTTCCGCCGCCGCAATGGCGGCCATGGGACCGCCGATACCGCCGCCCACGATGACCACATCGGCTTCAATGATTTTGGAAACAGGAATCATTATCTGTCCTCCTTGAGCTCGTCGGCATTGATGTGAAGAAGAGTAAAGGCAAGGGGAATGCGCAGCGAAATGGCGCCCTTGGGGCAGTCGATGACGCAGGAGTCGCAGTGCCAGCATTCGTCGGGGAATTTGACCCGGGGCATTTTGTCCACGGCGCGGTCGAAAACGAAGATGTTGGAATTGCAGATGTCAGCGCAGGTTCCGCAGCCTACGCATTTACTGGGGTCGATAATAGGGGGCATGGTCGTGATTCTCCTGTAAGGGTACGGGGAAGGCCTGCCTTGCGGCAGGCCGGGCGTTTAGTTCCAGCACTGGCGCCATTCCTTGTGAACGACGCCGTCTTCCTGCCAGACGTCAAGGAACTTGTCGGCCAGCAGCGGATTGGTAAAGGTGTAGTCGGAACGGATGTGCATGCCGCGAGTTTCCTTGCGCTCCAGAGCCGCGTGCATGATGATTTCGCCGTTGTCCATGAGGTCGAGGGTTTCGATGGCTCTCATGAGGCTGTGCGCGTCGGGCACGGCGATTTCGTTGACGGCGTTTTTACGCAAATCGGCCATGTACTTCAGACCGGCGGTGAGCAGCGTGGCCGAACGCAGGCGATGCGGGCCGGCGGCTGCGTAGGAGTCCATAATCTGCTGAACGGCCAGATTGGCTTCCTTCCAGGCGGCTCCGTGGTCGCGTTCCATGAAGCTGCTGTACAGGGCGGCGCGCTCGGTCACCCACGGGGATTTTTCCGCGTCTTTGAGCTCGCAGGAGGATGCCGCGGCGCCCGCGTGTCTGCCCGCTATCCAGCCGTACACAGCTGCGCCGGCGATATCGGCGCGGAAGTTGCCCACCATGTCGCCCGCGGCATAGAGGCCGGGAATGGAGGTTTGGCCGTCGATGTCGATTTCGAGGCCGCGGCCTATGACATGGGGTTCGTACTGCATGAATTCCACGGCGTGCTTGGAGACGTCGAGACCGGTGCGGTCCATGTAGTCCACGAGCGTGGTCAGGCCTTCGCTAATCATGCCCTCGCGCATGAAGGCGAGGTCGTCCTTGCTGGTCTTGCTGCAGTCGATGTAGGCGGGGCCGGCACCGTTCATGAGCACGTCGGTGTAGGCGGAGTTCCATACGTCGCAGGTGATGTCGCCCACATAGCGGGTGGCCTTGTCCACGAAGGGGCCGAGGAGCTTCCCGTCGGGGTACTTGTACACGCCAATCCAGGTGGATTTGCCGGCGCGTGCGAAGAATTTGGGACCGGCGTGACGGTTGGGCATTTCCATGTTCACCATCTTCGCACCGATGCGCCAGGCCTGAGCCTGGGCCGCGCCCGTGCAGGCGGGGCAGAAGGCCGTGTTGAAGGGCCAGCCCGGAGAACCGGCGGCGGGGTACAGACGGTTGGCCGTACCCGTGGAAAGGATGACTTTCTTCGCCCGGATGACGGTGAAGGTGGGAGTGTCCTTCGATACGTCGAGAGCAAGGGCGCCGGCGATGGCCCCGTCTATCTTGATGAGGTCGACGACGGGCAGGTGGTTGAGTATTTCCACGCCTTCCTTCTTCGCCTGACGCGTGAGCACCTGCTTCTGGTTGTGGCCGTCGTACTTGAGCCAGATGCGGGGTCTGCCGGGATAGGCGTGACCCATGAATTCATAGTCGTCGCCGAAGGGCTTCATGTTGATGCCCCATTCCTGCCAGCGGTCCACCATGTGGATGCTTTCTTCCAGGAAGCGGAGGGAGAGCTTTTCATCATGATAGGCGCCGACCAGGCTCTGGCGCAGCTCCTTGAGAATGACGCGGATGTCGTCGCCGTGGGCTTTGGGGTAATAGCAGGCGAAGTGGTCGTTGCCCGTGGCGCCGGAGCCGGAACGACGGGTGTCGGCCTTTTCGGCCACTATGGTTTTGGCGCCGGAGCGGGCAGAGGCGATGGCTGCGCAGAGGCCGCCGATACCGCCGCCTACGACCAGAACATCGGTGGAAACGGGTTCATTGAATCCAAGCATGGCTGACTCCTGAGAGTATGGTTCGAGAGAGGGGGCCGGAAACGGTCACGCGCAATACGGCGCGGTATTCCGGCATGCGGTGTCCTGCGGGGAGGAGCGCCTAGGGGTGCAGGGTGTCGGCATCGACGTGCAGCACCATGTAGTTGAGGGGAAGGCGCAGTTCCACGGCCTTGGCGGGGCAGTCCAGAACGCAGGCGTTGCAGTGCCAGCACTCTTCAGGATAGGCCACCTTGGGTGTCTGACCCTTCTCGTGCTTGAAGATATTCATGGGGCAGATGGTTGCGCACATGCCGCAGTGGGTGCAGCGGTCGGCATGGATGAAGGGAGGCATGAGAAACTCCTTGATGCGGTTGGCCTACATGAGGCTGGGGATGAAAAGCGATATCTGCGGGAAGGCGATGATGAGGCCGAGGCAGAAGAACAGCGCGAGAACGAAGGGGGTGGCCGCGCGGAAAATCAGCCCGAGGGGCACGTCCGCCACGCCTTTCATGACGAAGAGGTTGATGCCGAACGGCGGCGTTATGGACGCCATGTTGTTCAGGATGGCGAAGATGACGCCGAACCATACGAGGTCCCAGTGGAAGCTCTTGGCGATGGGCAGGAAGATGGGCACCGTGATGAGGATGAGGGGAATGGCGGGCAGGAAGCACCCAAGTACGCACATGACGAGCACGATGACCAGCATGACCACGATGGGAGCCACGTCCAGACCGGCGATGGAGTTTGCAAGCATGGTGGGCATGCGGGACATGGTCATGAAATAGCCGAGAATGGTGGCGCCGCCGAGCAGGGTGAAGCACATGGCCGTGAAGCGGCTGGATTCTTCCATGGACTTGCGGAAGTTTTCCCACTTCAGGCGGCGCATGACGATACCGAGAATGATGGTGCCGGCCGCGCCGATGGCGCCGCCTTCCGTAGCGGTGAACAGGCCGCCGTATATGCCGCCGATGACCAGAATGAAGAGCAGCACGATGGGCAGACCGCCCTTGAGTGTGGAGACTCGTTCGGCCAGAGGCGCTTTTTCCCGCCTCGGGGCGAGGTCGGGATTTTTGAGTACCATGAGCCATATGATGGCCATGAAGCAGACCATGCAGAGAAGTCCGGGGAAGATACCGGCCATGAACAGGTCGCCGATGGACTGTTCGGCCAGCACGCCGTAGAGAATGAACGTGGTGGAGGGCGGGATGAGGGAGCCGATGGTGCCGGAGCAGGAAAGCGTGCCGAGGGCGAGCTTGTCGTCGTAGCGGGCCTTGCGCATTTCGGGCAGGGCGATGGCGGACATGGCGATGGTGCCGGAGAGCGTGTCGCCCACCACGGCGCCGAAGAGCGTGCACGCCGCCACGGTACCTATGGCGAGGCCGCCGCGCATGTGGCCTATCCAGGCCGTGCCCAGGCGGTAGAGGTCTTCGCCGAAGCGGCTGTAGTAACAGGCGTAGCCCATGAGCATGAAGGACATGAGCGGGGCCCAGGTGTAGTTGGAGACGGTGTTGAACCACGAGTTGCCGAACATGTTGATGCCGGCCATCTGTCCGCGGAGCACGCAGACGAAGAGAAGGCCCGTGGCCATGAGGGCGAAGCCTATGGGCATGCCCAGGAAGAAAAGGGTGAACAGGAAAACGATGCCGACAATGCCCACATGCAGACCGCTCAGCCCCATGATGCGGTGGGTGCCGAAATACCATGCCACGATGAGGGGGACGACGGCGAGGAGAATGCCGATGACGATTTTCGTCGTGCCGCACTGCCTGAGCATTTCAAGCAGGGCAATCAGGGTGTCGCGCACGAGGGCGAGGAAGAGAAGGCTTACGCCGCCCACGCCGAGATAAATGAAGGGAGCGTAGGGAATGCCCAGAATGGGGGTGGCCTTCTGGTTGGTCATGGCATAGCGCGTCATGGCGTAGATGCACATGATTATGGTGAAGGTCGACCATACCATGGTGGCGAATTCAAGAGCCGCCTTGGTATCGGGCTGGAGCTTGTGGGTGATGATGTCCATGTTGATGTGCGTTTTCGTGTACTGGGCATAGCCGGTGTACGCGAAAACAATCATGGCCATCATGAGGCCCGTGATTTCCACCGTACCGTCCAGAGGACGTCCGAAGAAATAGCGGAGAAAGACATCCACAAAGGTGATGAGCACCATGAGGAAGAAAAAGAAAATGCCGATATTGCCGCACCAGCGCAGCGGTTTTTCGATGAAGGCGCTGGCGTCGCAGATTCGTTGCAGCGTGGGGAAGCTGCCGTTCGTCGTGGAGGCGGACATGGAAAACTCCCTGAAGAAGGCGTGACGGGCTGAGAAACCTGGAGATGGCGTTCTGCATGTTTTCCGTTTGGGGAAAACTCTCTGCTTCGGGCAGGGAAGACGCCGGGGCGGGCCTGCCAGAAGCAGGCCCGGACGGAGCGTGGATGGGGGAACGCCTTGCTTCCCGAGCCTCGGAAAAGAGGCGGACTTCTTTTTATGGGAAGCGTTCCCTGTGCCGTGGGGTGGTCGCACCTTCTGCGGTTGCGACCACCCCTGGAAAGTCAGATGTCAAAGCTATTTCGTCGTTTCCAGATAGGCCTTATAGATGGGGGAGTCGATCCAGTTGATACCGAGCTTGTTTTCCAGCTCGTAGAAGGTCTTCTTGATGTCCGCGCCGGGCAGGCCTTCCTTGTCCAGAGAGGCAAACCATTCATCTACCGGAGGCTGCATGAGAGCGCGGGCCTTGGTGTAGTCTTCATCGGAGAAGAGAATGAATTCTTTGCCGCCCATGTCGGCTCTCCATTTCTTCATGGCGTCGATGTCCACGCTTTCCCAGTAGTTCGCGAAGGCCTTGTCGGCAAACTCGCCGGAGACTTCATCGAGAACCTTGCGCAGGTCTTCGGGCAGGGAGTTGTACACGTCTTCATTGATGATGCAGTAGAACAGCGTGTTTTGCACGGCGATTTCGGTGACATATCTCAGGCAGTCGCCGTAGCGGCGGGAGACCAGCAGCTCGGGCGACATGGTGGTACCTTCGATGACGCCCTGCTCCATGGCGGAGTAGATGTCGGAAAGGGGCAGAGACACCACGGTGACGCCGAGCTTTTTCAGGCGTTCGGCTATCATGGCGCTGTTGGCGTTGATTTTGAGTCCCTTGAGGTCTTCGAGCTTGCGGATGGGCTTGGAAGTGGTACCGATGACGAGAGAGCCGCTGGCGTGGGTAAAGAGCAGTTTTACGCCGTCAAGTTCCTTGAGAGCCTGGGGATATTTGGCATACAGGCCTTTCACGAGGGCGGTACCGTCTTCAAGATACAGCTCGGGGGAGGAAATGGACAGGATACCTTCGTGGAAGGGGAACTGGCCGGAGTTGGCTTCGTAGGCGCATTCGGTAATGTCCGCAATGCCGGATTTGACGGATTCGAAGGCTTCAGCGCGGGGGCTGAGAGCTTCGGCAAAGTAGGGCTCTATTTTCAGGCGTCCCTGGCTGCGCTTTTCCACTTCATCCACCCATGCCTTCAGCGGGCCCTGCCAGCGCGTATGGATGGGCGGAATGGGAAGGTTGAGGCTCAGCACATACTCGGGTGCGGCCTGGGCAGAGGAAGGAAGCAGAAAACCCAGGGTCAGCAGAGTGGAGCACAGGAACTTGCCGGCATTAATCATGAAGACCTCCTGAACTGTCCCGGTGTGCCTGGCTTGAACAGGCGTGACGGGTACTGTGGAATAAAGAATTTGTTATTTAAATAGCAAGATTTGTGCCATAACAAATAATACTGTTTTTTCAAATAATTATATTTTTTTTAAAATAGGTAATATTGTGATTTTATCATTAATATAGTATAAAACGCAAAGCGAAATTATCATTTTTTAAGGAAAATGGCGATGAAGGATAAGGGTTTGTACTCGGAAAATGCGGCTAAATCCTGTCTGGTCATGTATCGAATGGGCGGACTGAGGCATGTGCTGCTTTATCTGCATGATATACTTAGAGCCAGACTTCCCGTGGTACGCATCAACACGCTGTACTGCGAAAGAGATGCCTCCTATATCATCAGCATGGCCGATACCAGCACGGTGAGCGTTTCCAACAAGTACGCAGGAGCGCAGAGGGCGAGGCCGCTTGTCATGAGCGAAAAGATAGAGCAGCCCTGTCTCATCAACGACCTTTCTCCCTATCAGCATGACCCGGACGTATTGCGGAATCCGCAGTGGAGCGATATGCCCTATCTGCATCATGTCTCCCTGCTGAGATTGCCACTGTTCTTCAATGATAACAGTGTGTTTCTTATAAATTTCTGGTCGGATACCGCAGGGGCGTTCCGTCAGGAGGATATCAGGGCGCTGGGAAAGCTGCTGGAGCCTCTGGCCGAGGAACTGCGCATCAACCTTTCCGACATGAAGCTGCACGGGGCGAGACCGCAGGCACAGCCGACGTTTACGGGCATGGACAAGCTGCGTCTGTGCCCGGGGCTGGTTCGGGTCCGTCAGATTGTGGAGAAGGTGGCCCGCAGTGACACCACGGTGCTTCTACTTGGGGAAACGGGTGCGGGCAAGGAGGCCGTGGCCGAGGCCATACAGCAGACTTCCGCCCGTAAGGGCGAGCCGTTCATCAAAGTTAACTGCGGGGCTATACCGGAAGAGCTTGTGGACAGCGAGCTTTTCGGCCATGAAAAGGGGGCGTTTACCGGTGCCTCCGGCACGCGGGCGGGATATTTTGAGATGGCGGACGGGGGCACGCTGTTTCTGGATGAGATAGGGGAGATGTCCCTTTCCTCACAGGTCCGACTACTGCGTGTTCTGGATACGGGCAGGATACGCCGCGTGGGGGCCGCGCGGGAAATCCCCGTGAACGTGCGCATCATCGCCGCCACGCATGACGATTTGCCGCTTAAGGTGGTGGGAGGCCGTTTCCGCCGCGACCTCTGGTACCGGCTTTCCGTGCTGCCCGTCACCATTCCCTCCCTGCGGGAGAGAAAAGACGACATCCCCATTCTGGTTCAGCATTTTGTTCAGACAAAGTCACACAGGCTTGGTTTGCCCTGTCTGCCCCATGTGTCGGAAGAGGAAATGCACAGACTGCTTATGTATGAGTGGCCGGGGAACGTGCGTGAGCTGGAACATACCGTGGAACGGGCGCTGGTGGAGTTCAGTCTGGAGTCCGCAGCCAGAAGTATGCATTTTGAGATAATTCCCCTGCCGGAGGTAGGGGATGGGGAGAAATCTGTCGTTTCCAGTGTGCCTTCGCTCCGGCAGCCCGGGGAATGGCCTACCCTCAGGCAGATGGAGGAACGCTATATCCGCGAGGTGCTCAGGCACTGCGCAGGAAAGCTCACGGGCACGGATTCCGCCACCGGACTGCTGGACATCCATTATACCACGTTGCGCTCGCACATGCGCAGGATGGGGCTTCTGGAGCGGGAAAACGATGCCGTTTCCCGTAAGGAGTCGTAGGGAGCGGCTTCCTTTGTCGCCTGCGTGCGGCGCGGGGGCGGAAGGGGGAAGGCCCGGACGGGAAGGGCGGAGCAAGGTCACCGTTTTCTGGCGGGGCGGAGAACAAGTGTCCCGGTATTCCGGGAACTGGCCGTTCTGCGACAAAAAGAGCGGTTTCAGGATAACCGCTCTTTTTCTGCAACATGCGTATTGTCAGGACGACCTGCCGGACGTCCGGGGATGCCGGTACGGTGCGTCAGAGGGTTCTTTCCAGCCTGTAGCCGGGCTGACGGCCGTATCCTCTGAAGGCAAGGGTATAGGTCTTGCCCTTTTTCGTGATGTCGAGCACGCAGAACTGGTTGTCGTTGTGAAGGCCGCGGCCCTTTTCCGTGCTGGTGGCCTCCCAGGTGCGGGTATCGTTGACGCCCACGTTGCCGTTGAGCACCACATAGTGGATGCCCTTGATGTTGGAGTAGCCGCCCTGATGGTCGTGACCGGAAATGACGGCGAGCACCTTGCCGCTTTGCTCCAGCAGAGCGCGTACGGCCGAGGCGTTCTTGATGTTGTGGTCCTGCTCGTCCACGCGGTCCAGTGTCTGATGGCTGAACACCAGCACGGGCTTGTCGGTCTTCTTCAGGTCTTCCTTCAGCCAGTCCATTTCCTGCGGGGGAATGATGGTGTCCACCCACGTCCAGAAGGTGTCTTCAGGGGTGTTCATGTCGTAGGGGCGGAAATTTTTGGGCGTATAGTCCGCGTCGAGCACGATGCAGTGCACGTCGCCGGCGTCAAAGGAGTAATAGGTTCTGCCCTTTTCAATGCCGGTGTTGGTGACGCC
>CASFUJ010000047.1 GCA_949297645.1 uncultured Desulfovibrionaceae bacterium | reverse complement strand
GGGGGCTGGTTGGCGGTGAAGGAATGTTCCTTTTCTCCGGCTCTCCTTCCATCAGGGAGGAATGGGCGCTGTTTCTCCATGGAAGGAGAGGAGCGACGTTTTTTTGCGTCAGCGCAAGTCAGGTCGGCAGGAAAAGCGCCGGGGCCATGTTTTTTCCGTATCGGCGAGGCTTCCCGTCTGCAAGCGCAGAGTTTCTTTTCCGGCAGGATGCCGTACCGGTCCGCTTTTTCAGCAGAAGGGCAACGCAGGATTCGGCGTGCGGCACGCCATCTTTTCCTTGCCGGGGGGGATGGTGGTGCTGGGACAGGAGCGCGGCGTGCCGCCTTTGCCTTGTCATAGAAGAGGGACGGGGCAGGTTTCAGGCCCACGTTTTTCTTCCGCTTATAAGAGAATGACGTTTCTTTACTGAAGACGACAACGCCGTTGGTGACGGTGACGTTCATTCCGTGTGTTGTCCGGAATATTCTTTTTTTGCGGCAAGGGCTTGAAAGTTAAGGCGGGAAACTTTGTCATCACAAAAAGTCATCATTTCTTGCCTGTTATGCCTGTGAGCTGCACAGATGAAAGCCGGAGCGAGGAAGGAAAGAGGCGTAATCTTGCGTTTTTCCGCATAATAACGTAGGCTATCTGGTTGTATAAAATATAGATATTCCGCGCTGTTACAGTGCGACGGGAGGAAGGATGCTGGCCTATTTCGAGGGGCGGGTGCTGGAGCGCACCGAGAACAGCTGCATACTGGTGACGGCCGGTGGTATCGGGTATGAGATTTTTCTGCCGGAACACGCGCTTGCCCAGCTTCCTGCGCAGGGAGGGACCGCAGCCTTCTATACCAGCTTCATCGTGCGGGAAGATGCGCAGGAGCTGTTCGGCTTTCCTTCCTGGGATGAGCGTCAGACCTTCAATGTACTGACTGGCATCAACCGCGTGGGGGCGCGTACGGCACTGGCCATTCTTTCCCGGTATCGGCCGGACGACCTGCGCCGTATCGTGGCCGACGATGACGCCGCCGCACTCACGCAGGTTTCCGGAATCGGCAAGAAGACGGCGCAGCAGATTTTTCTGGAGCTGAAATACAAGTTGAAGGGCGATGCGCCGGTTTCGTTTTCTCCGGCGGCGTCGGCAAAGACGTCGGTGTATCGCGATGCGCTTACCGGCCTTGCCAACCTGGGGTATGATGAAGATACGGCCGGACAGGTTCTCAGAACGGTGCTGGAGAGCGAACCCGACCTTGATGTGGGAGAAGCCCTGCGTGCCGCGTTGAAGGCTCTGGCCAGAGGAAAGAAGTAAATGGCAGAATTCGTACCCAAGAGTATGGCGCCCGACAGCGCCGACGAGAACATCCGCCCGCAGCGACTGGAAGACTTCATCGGGCAGGAGGAACTGCGCGCCAATCTGCGCGTGTATCTGAACGCGGCGAAAGAGCGCGGACAGTCCATGGACCACGTGCTGTTCTACGGCAATCCCGGTCTCGGCAAGACCACGCTTGCCCGTATCATGGCGGCGGAGCTCGGCGTGAACCTTGTGACCACGTCAGGCCCGGTTCTGGAGCGCAGCGGCGACCTTGCGGCCATCCTGACCAATCTTTCCCGGCACGACATCCTTTTTGTAGATGAAATCCACCGTATGCCCATCAGCGTGGAAGAAGTGCTGTATCCGGCCATGGAGGACTTCACGCTCGACCTCATCATCGGACAGGGGCCGGCGGCGCGCACGGTGAAGCTGGACATCGAGCCCTTTACTCTGGTTGGCGCCACCACAAGGCTCGGTCTGCTTTCCTCGCCGCTCAGAGACCGTTTCGGCATTATCAGCCGCCTTGAGTTCTATACGCCCGAAGAGCTTTCCCGTGTGGTACGGCGTTCGGCCCGCATCCTTGGCGTGGACGTCACGGAGGAGGGTGCGCTGGAAATCGGCCGTCGTTCCCGGGGAACGCCCCGTATCGCCAACCGTCTGCTTCGTCGAGTGCGGGATTTCGCGGCCGTGTACGGGCAGGGCGTGGTGGACGGGGAACAGGCCCGCGCCGCTCTGGTGCGTCTTGACGTGGACGAAGCGGGGCTGGATGAGATGGACCGCAAGATTCTCACCGTACTCATCGACCATTTCAACGGGGGGCCTGTGGGAGTAAAGACGCTGGCCGTGGCCTGCTCCGAGGAAATACGCACCATTGAAGACATCTATGAGCCGTATCTCATACAGTGCGGCTTTCTGAACCGTACGCCCAGAGGACGAGTGGCCACACCCAAGGCGTACAGACATCTGAATCGTCTGTACGGCGGAAGCGCGCAGGGCAGCCTCCTGTAAGCTTCGTCGGGCACGTTTTTCCGATTGCCTTTATGATTCCCGTATGCCTCGAGGCACGCTTCATTTGCTGTGTCCGACGGCTGTTGAGGAGGAAACATGTCTGAAGTCAAAGCCCGTGTAGAGCTTCTGGCACATACGCCGGAGCCGTTGTCACTCATTTATGCCGCCTTCCGGCAGTGCTATCACGCCGGGGATGTCGCCGATATGTGGCCGCGTCTGCTTGCCGGAGATATTTCCCGTGAAAAGCAGGCCGACTTTGTGGAAAAGATCATGGCTTCCGGTCACGCCAGTCCCATTGAGCATGTGAGTTTTACCTTCTCTCTGTCCGGCGTATCGCGTGCGCTTACCCATCAGCTCGTGCGGCACCGTATTGCCAGCTACTCTCAGCAGAGCCAGCGCTATGTGGACGCCTCGAACATGAATTTCATCATGCCCCCGGCCATTGCCGCCAATCCGCGGGCAAAGGCCCGTTTTCTGAGCTTCATGGATGAGGTGGGCAGTGCATACCGTGATTTGAAGCAGATGCTGGAAGAAGACGGCCGGGGGACGGCCTCCTGTGAGGACGCCCGTTTTGTGCTGCCGCAGGCTGCTTCTTCCAGTATTGTGGTGACCATGAACTGCCGGACGCTGCTCAATTTCTTCGAGCATCGCTGCTGCACGCGCGCGCAGTGGGAAATAAGAGGGGTTGCCCGCTCCATGCTGTCCCTGTGTCGGCAGGTTCTGCCCGAGGTGTTCCGTCATGCCGGGGCCCGGTGCGAGAGGCTCGGTTATTGTCCGGAGGGGGAAAAGTTTACCTGCGGGAGGTATCCGCTGCCGACAAAGCGGTAGTTTCGCGGCAAGAGAACTGCCGGGGAAACGTTTGCCGAAGGCATGGCGCTTTTGAAAAGGAGGGATTCCCCTCCTTTTTCGTTTAAGGGCGGTGCCTTGGTCGGGAACAGAGCAAGGATGCCGCGCATGTTTCCTTCCGGAGGAGGAAAGCGTTGAGGAACGGGGGCGGTTCGGGCATGCAGGGGGTCTGGCCGGAGAAAGCCTCGACCATGCAAGGTTGCCGCGCACGCCTCCTGTTGAAGGAGCGGAGCGCCGGGATATCGGCGGTGAGGCCTACAGGACGCCCGGCCGGAGAAGCCTCGCCCGTTTTTATGATGCTTCAGGGCAGCGTCTGTCGTATTTTTTTGAAAGGCGGCGGGCAGGCCGGACACCGGGGGCGGAACGGGTTGCCCCTCGACTCTGTCCGTTGCGGGGCGACCGCCGTATTCCGGATGGCGGCAATTTCATATTCACCAGCCGGAAGGGGCTCTCAGAACGGTGCGCTCGTTTTTTATCTTCTCCTGCATGTGTGACAAGGTCATCGGGGAAAACGTGCGTCTCGGGGCGGCTGGAGGCGGTGCTTCTGCGTCTTTTTCTGTAGAACAGGAACCGGCGGCGTTATGCGTATCTTCAGGGACGCAGTCGGGGGGCTACTTCCGGATGGCGGAAACAGGGACGGATGCAGCCGCAGGGATATAGCGGCTTTTCAGCAGGCATGATGCCGGCCGCAGGCAACGGATGGGGCAGAGAGTCCACTTTCCCTGACGGTCAGTGTCGCGACAGGCCGTCCATCGGCGGCAGGTGGAGAAAACGGTACCTCAGAGCAAAGGCGGGGGAGACGCTTTTGCACCCGGAGATCGGCGGGAAGTTCATCTTCCCCCGGTCTGAAGGACATAGGGAGGACATCGGTTTCCTTCCTGCCGTCCGGCTCAGGATTGCCATGGGAAGCCGCTTTTTGAAAAAACAGCGGGCCGTTTTCTATGAAGGGTCGGACAGATGTGCCGAGGCATACAAGCGCGGTGTACGGCGATAGCCCATGAGACGTTACGCGCCATGTCGCAAAAACGAGGGATATGATACGACATGGCGGGCGAACTGCGTTGGCCCTCCGCTGCCGAGAGGGGGAGTTAAAGACGTTGAACCACCTTATGATAGGGGAGGTGTCGTCCGGTATGAGAAAGGAAGCGTTCTTCGGCAAAGGAGTTGAGGAGATATTCTGCATGGTAGAAGGAGAGTAAAAGAACAGGGGCCGTTTTTTCTTCCGGAAGCGCACGAACGGGACCGGATGGACGCGTAGAACGTTGACGACGGTGATTTTTTCAGGGAGCGCAGGATTTCCAGAGGAGAGCTGGAAGGAAGACTGTGACCCATGCGGTCATTCGTTTCTGTCGGCAACTGAGGCAGGGGATATCCTGTCTGCGGCGTCAGGGATATTGCGGTGAGCTCCTGCTTATTGAATATGGTATTATCATCGTTTTTCTTCCCGTATGGTTGCAGAAAGAAAAATCGTTTTTTGAATATGTTATCGAATCTTCTACTGCCTGAAACAAGATATGTTTCATACACGTTCAGGTAAGAATCCGGCTCTAGTTTTAGAGCGGTCTCAAGCAGAATCATCCATGTGCCGTGGAGAAATTTCTTTTTTCTTAAACAGCGACATGGGACCTCAGGCTGTATATTCTCGAATTTCATTGCGGCACTAAGAAGGGGAGACGCGCCTGCTTTATGTCAGAAAGTCATTTTTTTCATTCCTTGTATTTGACAGAAATGCTGATTGCGTTTACATAGGATATATTACTTTTCAGAAGGAGGCCGTTTATGGAAGATTATCTCAAGCACGCTATAGAATTGGTTAAGGCCCAGGCTTCTGTCCGCGTCATGTCTGAAGATGAAATGGCAGAGATGATTTCTTCTCTGTCCAATAAACTCAAGAAACTTGACTGCTGTGAAGAACCTGAAGAAGTCTGCGCCAGTGCTGAAGCTCCTGTTGTGGACCCCAAGCGTTCCATTAAGGAAAAGAGCATTGTCTGCCTCGAATGCGGCAAGACCTTCAAGGTCATCACCAAGAAGCATCTTATTCTCCATGGACTCGATGCTGCCTCCTATCGTGCCAAATGGGGGTTCAAGAAGGGAACTCCGCTCACCTGCAAGGAATTGCAGCGTGCCCGCCGTCAGAAGATGAAAGACATGAAGCTGTGGGAAAAGCGCGCCATGGCTCGCGAAGCGGCGGCGAAGTAGGGCTGCCGCCCCATGTATTCTTCCCGTTTTTTTCTTTCACAGGAGGGTCGGCTTTGATGAGAAGCCGGCCTTCTCTGTTTAATGACCGTTGCAGGTGGTTCTGAGCAGGGGGCGGACAGAAGGGGCAGGTCGTCTTTCAGGGGGCGGTAACAGGCCCCTTAAAGCTGGGGATACGCTGTCTGTCGTTCGGGGAGAGGCTGAACCGGGAGAGGACTGCGGAAAACGACGGGCCGTGCGGAAGAGAGGGCGAAGAGGCGGGCGTACCTCGACGGCGGAAAAGACGCCGTAGTCTGCATGAGGACTTCAAAGGAGAGAACGCTTCCCGTGCTTTTGGGCGAAGGCATCCCGGCGGAGGGACGAAGTCCCGGCATGAGGCGTGGAGTCCATACCGCTTAGGGCGTCCCCGCGGTTTTGTCACGCCCGTGGCGGAAAAGGCCTGAGTATCTCCGCAGAGGGGCGGAAAGTCTCTGTTTTTCCAGGCGACACCACTGTCCTGTTTTCGTGCGGGAACGGTACTTCTTCAGGGAATGCGATGGAGAGGTCTTCCGGCAACGAACAGGCGACGGTGTGTTCAGTCTCTCTTTATGTATAGAGGAGAAGTCTTGTTTTTCCGTCATGGGCGCAGGCGGCCTCCTGCAGCGGGAAAGAGTGTCGCATGGCGTATGCGGCGGAGCGGCATGCCGCCGGAGAAACGGTGCGGGAAGTCGTTTTTTGCCCGCCATACGTCGGAGCGTTTTATTGCTTTCGACGGCGGGAGAAAAGCGTCCGCGTCGGACATGAAAAAGGTCGTGCGTCGCGACGCGAGTCGCCGGAGTGGGAGCGCGTCTTTCCGCGTTTTCCGGTAAAATTTGCCGTTTGAGGGGGCAACAGATTGCCTCCGCAATGCGCGAAGCGGACTGTCCGGGAGGGGAAGGAACCGCAGAGGAGGTCGTCAGGGCTGTTTTCGTGCAGGGGAAAGCCGTTTTTCAGGGAGGGGCGCCTGCACGGCGGCAGAGCGCTCTGCCCGTCTTCAGAATGAGAAGGGCAGGAGAGAGATTTCAAAAAATTCCGCGTCCGGTTCTCAGGCGGTCCTTCGCCGTCATGCATCCGTACAGCTCCGCCTTTGAAGAAGGCGCCCCCGGTGGAGGAAGGACGGCTATCTGCCCTGGATGAGGTCGGCGGCTTTGTCCAGCAGGAAGGAAAGCGCCGTGGTCAGACCGTGGATGAGGTCGGCGGCCAGTTCCTTGAGAAAGGGCAGGGCGTCCTGTGCGCCTTCAAGAGCCATGTCCGCCGCGCGCTGCGCCAGATTTTTGCGGGGGAAGGTTTCGGGGGCGACGGCGCGGGCCGCCTGTTCCACGGCTTCACTGACCGTGCCGCCGAGGGCGCGGCCTATGGTGTCCAGCCTGTCGAGAAGCGCGTCGATGTCCTGCTGAGTGAGTCCTCCCTGCTGATTGCGTTCTATCGAGGGCAGCACGTCCTTTTCGAAGATGACGGCGGGCAGAGTTTTCTTCAGCTCACGCAGGGCGGAGTCATCCACGATGCGGGGAGCGGTCGTTGTGACGGGACGCTCCACCTGCTGCTTCTGGTAGAAATAAAAACCGCAGAGTCCCAGCATGACGAGGACGAGGAGAGTTCTTACCATGGAGGCTCCTGAAAGGAAGGCCCTGCCCCTCGGGGCAGGGCTTTTCCTGGAAAGAGCGTGATTTTCGGCAGGCCGTTACTTCAGCCGGATTTCGATGTGCGTACCGTATTTTTCCTCAAGCGCCGCTATGCGGTCGCGCTTGCGGTTGAGCAGGTACAGCGCCAGTTCCGCATCGCTTTCATAGGTGAAAGTGGATGTTTCGGAGCTTTTCTCGTTCTTCTTTCCCTTGCCGCTGTCGAGGGACTTGCACAGTTTGCTCTGCAGATCGCGCAGGGCCTGAAGCGCCTGCCATTCCATGTTGCGGCGTACGCCCGTGCCGTGGCAGTGGGGGCAGGGCTCGCAGGAAATGGAGATGGCGGAGGTACCGGTGCGCTGGCGCACCAGTTCCAGCAGGCCGAAGGAGCTCATGTGCCCCACGTCGTGGCGGGCGCGGTCCTTGCGCATGGCGTTCTTCAGCGTGCGTTCCACTTCGCGGCAATGGTTCTTGTCGCGCATTTCGATGAAGTCGATGACGACCTGACCGCCGATGTCGCGCAGGCGCAGGTGACGGGCGATGGCTTCGGCCGCTTCCATGTTGGTGCGGAAGACCATGGCTTCGAAGTTCGTCTTGCCCTGCGTCTTGCCGGAGTTGATGTCGATGGCCATGAGCGCTTCCGTCTGGTCGAAGACGAGGCGTCCGCCGGAGGGCAGGACCACTTCGCGGCTGGTCACGGTTTCAAGCTGCCTGAGCAGGTTGAAGCGTTCCCACAGGCTCTGGCGCTGATCCTTGTGCAGCTTGACGATGTCTCCGGCCCTGTCGGGGAAGATGAGTCCGGCGATGTCTTCCACACGGGCCTTGGTGGCTTCGTCGTCCGTCCATATCTCCACGATGTCGTCGGAGAGATAGTCGCGTACGGAGCGGGTGGCGAGGTCGGCCTCCTGATAGATGAGACAGGGAGACTTTTCCGCCGGTGCCTTCTTCTGAATGTCCTTCCAGAGCTTTTTGAGGTACTGCAGGTCCTGCTGGATGCTGGCCTTGCTCGCGCCTTCGCTGGCCGTGCGGATGATGACGCCCATGTTCTCGCCGGGCTGGATACCGTTCAGCAGGTCCTTGAGGCGGGCGCGCTCTTCCGGGTCCTCCACCTTGCGGGAAACGCCGATCTGCTCCTGTCCGGGCGTGAGCACGAGGAAGCGTCCGGCGATGGAAATCCAGGTGGTGAGGAAGGCTCCCTTGGTGCCGGAAGGTTCCTTGACCACCTGCACGAGCACTTCCTGCCCCACCTTCAGTACCTTCTGGATGGGCGGATACTTGGGCCCGTGCGTGGCGTCGTGCGGCACGAGATAGTATTCCGGATGCACTTCGTCAATCTGCAGAAAACCGTTCTTGCCGTTGCCGAAGTTCACGAAGGCGGCCTGGAGGTTGGTGTCGATGTTGTTGATGATGCCCTTGTAGATGTTGCCGCGGATTTTGACCTGATGGGCCATTTCCACGAAATACTCGGTGACCTGCCCGTCTTCGGTGATGACCACTTCCACCTGTTCGTCGGGCACGACGCTCACATAAAGGACGCGACGGGCATGGACGGCCTCTTCCGTCTCGACCTTCTTTTCCGTCCGGGCGGGCTTTTCTTCCTTCGGCTGCTTTTTGTTCCTGCCCTTGCCGCGGCCTTCCTTCTGCGCGGCGGGAGTCGGGGCGTCGATGCGGTTGCCGTTCACGGCGGCGTCGAGCGCGGCGAGGTCCTCTTCCGCCATTTCACCGGAGGAGAGCGGCAGCGCCACGGGCTGACCGGGCAGGGCGGGCTGCGGGCCGTCCTCTTCCGGCAGAAATTCCTCTTCTCTGCGGCCGAGCGCCACGCCGAGCACGCTGTCGTTCAGCATGGCGGCGTTGAAGTCGAAATCGTCGGGAATGGCGGGCACGCCCTGATTGCGGCTCTTGCGGCTTCTGCGGTTCTTGCGGTTTCCGAAGGGGCTGTCCGTGACAAGCGCCTGAGGCTGGTCGTAGAAATTCTGCTGATAGGAGGAGGGCAGGTACGGAGAGCCGTTGAACGCGGGCTGAGCGTCGCGGTTCTTGCGGTTCCTGCGGGAACGCTGATGCGGCCGCGTATCGTCGAATTCTCCGGGGTAGGGAAGAATGTTCGTCACGATACCGTCGTCCTGCCAGGGCTGAGCGTCGCTGACGGCTTCGTCGGAAGGCTGCGCTTTATTGCCGATATTGTCTTCTTCGATCGGCGCGTCCGTCGTGGAAACGGTCTTTTCTTCCGTACCGTCGGCCTGCGGCGCGACGTTTTCATCGCCGGCCCGGTCTTTGACCGGGCGGCGCTGGCGGCGTTTTTTCCCGGCAGGCTGTTCTTCCTCTTTTTCCGGCGTGGCGGAAGAAGGGGGCAGCATGTCGTCAAGTACCAGCGCGGAACCGAGATGAATAATCAGATCCTCTTCGACCGGCGCTTCAGAGACGTCCTGCTTCACGCTTCTGCGGGTGCGGCGGACTTTCTTTTCGGCCGGAGCTTCGGAGGCGGCTTTTTCCGGAGAGGAAGGCTCTTCGACCTTGACGGTCTTTCCGGCGCGGCGTTTTTCGGCAGGCGCCGTTTTTTGTTCCGTATCCGCCGTGATGGAGGAGGGGGGCAGCATGTCGTCGAGCACCAGCGCGGAACCGAGATGGATGACGTCTTCCGCTTCACCGACCTCCGGAGCGGCGATGTCCGCCGCCTTTTTGCGGGCGCGCGTTCTGCGTACGGGCTTTTCCTGCGTCTGTGCGGAGTCTTCTTCTGCGGCCTTCTTCACCGTGCGGCGGCGGGGCTTCTTTTCTTCCGTGCTTTCAACGGGAGCGTCTTCTTCCGCCTGTGCGGGAGCGCTTTTGCGGCTGCGGCGGGCAGGCTTCTTTTCTGCGGAGGCCTGCGCGTCTTCGGCGGCGGCCTTTCTGGTGCGGCGGGGTCTGGTAATCTTGATTTCTTCGTTGTTCTCTTCAGGAAGAACGGGGTTCTGACTCATGTGATCCTCAAAAAAATAAATGCGGCGTCAGTTTTCAAGTCTGCGAAGGGCGACTTTCAAGCCTGACCTGGCAAGCGAGAACAGGGCGTATCCTCCGGTGGAAAAGGAACCGGGGTTGACGACGAGCGTCCGGCCTACGCGCTGAATGCCTGCAGATTCGTGGATGTGCCCGCACAGGCAGGCGGCGGGCTGATATTCCTCTATGAAATCCCGTATGGCGGTGGAGCCGACATGAAGGCCCCCGTCGGTACGGTCACAGACGGTGTTGTACGGAGGGTTGTGCGCCACCAGCACCATTTCCCTGTACGGGGCGGCGCGACGCGCGAGTTCCTCCAGCCATTCCGAAAAACGTGCCTCCGGGAATTCCGACGGCGTGCCGAAGGGACTGAACGTGGAGCCTCCTACGCCGAGGAGGGCGACTTCCGGGCTCAGTTCCCGTACATTGCGGTGCAGGTTGATGCCCGAGGCCTCAAGCCAGTCGTTTACTTCCGCGCGATCCATGTTGCCTATCTGGGCAAGGATGACGGGGTTGACGGCGTGAAAGGCCTCTATCACCGTGCGTGCGGCGGCGACGCCTCCCAGAGTGGTCAAATCTCCGGTGAGTATGACTCCGGCCGCCTTTTCCAGCTCAGGGATATCCCCGACACGGCGGATGCAACCGTGGATGTCGCCGAGCACGACCCAGAGACTCCCGGAATCGGGCAAGTCTTCTGCGTCCACATTGTCGGCAAAACGCGTAAAACGCACCGACGGAGAGGAACAGCTCGGAATGTACGGAGCTGATTCCGGAACGGGGCTCGGCATGTAGGGAAAATCCTTTTCCGCATGGGCGGACGAAAATACCCGCAGAAATCCTCTGCTGCATGGCAGCATAGACTATTTTTTTCCGTTTGACAAAGGGGGGAAGGCGGGCAAATCTGAGGTCTGAGGACATACGGGTGTTTTTTATGGATTTCTTTCATGAATCAGGAAGATCGTCTCTGACG
>CASFUJ010000046.1 GCA_949297645.1 uncultured Desulfovibrionaceae bacterium | reverse complement strand
GAGCATTTTCCGTTTGAAATGCTTTGCCTTTCAAACCATACGGCCTGTCGTTTCGCGGAAAAAACGCGGTTTTTCCGCTCACTTTCGGCCGGGCGGCGCAGCGTCGCCGCCTCGTGTTTTACTTTTTTCAAAGATAAAACGCTCTAAGGGAAAAAGGACTCTGAACGCTGTGCGGGCAAAGGCGGGTTGCTTTTTCGGGCAAAGGCGGGCAGCTTTTCAGCGCTCCTGCTCCGGACTTCCCCCCGACTCTTTTATTTTCCTTCCAGCGCGGGCAACAGGCGTTTCATGACCGCCTTTTTCATGAGCGCGGCGTCGAGAGGCATGTCTGCGAAGAGTTCCAGCGCGAGAATGGCCTGATGGATGAGCATGCCGAGTCCGTTCACGGCGAGGTGTCCGCGTTTTTCCGCCTCTTTCAGAAGCTGTGTTTTGAGCGGGCGGTAGATGAGGTCGCACACAGGGGTATCGGCGGGAAGAAGGTCGAGAAAATTGAAGTCGGCAAACTGCGAGGGAACGCCCTGCATGCCGAGAGGCGTGCAGTTGATGAAAATTTCGGCTTCGGCCAGCGCGCAGGCGGCCTCTTGTCCTCCCAACTCCACGGCCCGGACATTCGGGGCGCGCGTCAGCTCCTCCGCTTTTTTCGGCGTGCGGCAGCATACGGTCACGCAGTCTGCGTCTTCCGCGGCGAGCTTGAGCACCACGGCCCGCGCGGCTCCGCCCGCGCCGTACACCGCCACGCGCCTGCCTTCCGGCCGTATGCCTTCCTCATGCAGGGAGCGCAGAAAGCCCGCGCCGTCGGTGTTGTGGCCGTGGAAGCGGCCCTCGCGTATGACCACGGTGTTCACCGAACGGTACATGCGCGCGTCTTCGGAAAGGGTGTCCATGAGCGGCACGAGGTCGGTCTTGTGCGGCATGGTGGCGTTGAAGCCTGCAAGGTTCAAATCCGGCGCGGCGGGCAGCCACGCGGCCACGCTTCCGGCGGAGACGAGTATGCGTTCGTAGGCGGCGTTCAGTCCGAGTTCGTCCAGCATGGCCTGCTGGATGAGCGGGGAGAGGCTGTGTTCTATGGGGTCGCCGATAACGGCCAGTTTTCTGCCGTTGAGGATGGATTCCATGAAAAGCTCCGCGGTTCAGGGTTTTGCCGCGCGGCGATAGTGGCGCAGAATCTGCAGAAGGCGTTTTTTGAGCGTGCGCGGACCGCCGTGGTTCGGCACCGTCACGTCGGCATGGCGGCGGTACAGCGCGAGGCGGTCGGCATACAGCCGGAAAAGTTTGTCCCTGTCGTTCTGCACCAGCGGCCGGTCGCCGAGGGAGGTGGAGCGCAGAATATGCGAGGGGTGGCGGTCGATGAACACCACAAGGCCGTTTTTCGAAAGCGCCTGCATGTTCTCTTCACGCAGGATGACGCCGCCGCCCGTGGAGATGATGACGCCTTCTTTTTCAGCAGCTTCCTTCACGCAGGCCGTTTCCCTGTCCCGGAAACCGGATTCGCCCTCGGCGGCGAAGATGTCGGGAATGGTGCGGCCGCTTTTCTCTTCAATCATGACGTCGGTATCAAGAAGCGGCATGCGGAGCTCTCGGGCAAGGCGTCTGCCCACGGTGCTTTTGCCGCAGCCGGAAAGGCCGATGAGCACGATGTTCTTCATGACAGCACCCCCGGGATTTCCGTGAGGGCCAGAGCGCAGGCGGCCTCGATGACGGGCACGGCGCGGGAAAGAATGCAGGGGTCGTGGCGGCCGGTGATGGAGAGCTTTGCCGCTTCTCCGGTGCGCATGTCCACGGTGTCCTGTTCCTGACTTATGGACGGCGTGGGCTTGACGGGTACGGTGAAGACCACGGGCATGCCGTTGGAAATGCCGCCGTTGATGCCGCCGTTGTGGTTGGTGCGGGTACGGGTGGGACGGCCGGGCAGAAAGGCGTCGTTGGCGGCGCTTCCCCTCATGAGAGCAAAGTCGAAGCCGGAGCCGAAGGCGATGCCCTTGACCGCGGGCACGGCGAAGATGTGCCTTGCGATGACGGTTTCGATATTTTCATCAAAGTCCGGCCCGCCGAGTCCGGCGGGAAGGCCGAGAGCGAAACATTCGATGAGACCGCCCACGCCTCGCTTCTGGCCTCGAGTATGGCCTGCTGCATGGCGTTTCCGCGTTCATCGTCGATGACGGGAAAGGATTTCTTTCCCGCTTCGCGCAGCGCTTCGACATCAGGCGCGGCCAGGTCGAGGGGAATATCGTCCACGCCCGCCACGGCGCGTATGCGGGCCGCGACCTCCACGCCCCGCTCCCTGAGCGCCAGTTTCGCCACGGCTCCCGCAAAGACCAGCGGAGCCGTGAGGCGGCCGGAGAAGTGCCCGCCGCCGCGATAGTCTTCAAAGCCTTTATACCGCAGATTCGCGGTGAAATCGGCATGCCCGGGCCGGGGAAGATGGCGGGTGGCGGCGTAGTCGCGCGAGCGGGTGTCCGTGTTTTCGATGACGCCGCAAAGGGGCGTGCCGCAGGCTTTTCCTTCGAAGACGCCGCTCAGAATACGCACTTCATCCTTTTCACTGCGCGCCGTGGCCAGAGGCGATTTGCCCGGGGCGCGGCGCGCCATTTCGGCGCGGATGAAGTCCGCATCCACGGCGAGCCCGGAAGGAACGCCCTGAAGAACAATACCGATGGCCGGGCCGTGGGATTCGCCGAACAGGCTGTAACGCATTACTTTTGTCCTTTTTTCAGGCCCGCCCGGGCCGATTGAAGGGCCACTTTGCGGGCCTCTTCGTGGATGGTCTTCTTTTCCCCGCCTTCCTTCCACCACCACTGCGCCTTGTGCAGAATGAGGTCCACGTCGCCCGCGGCGGCCAGAGAGAGCAGGTTGCGGTACTGGCGCACCATGGCCTGACTGTGGGGGTTGGCCTCGAAAAGCCAGGTGAAGAGCGGACCGTCCTCCATGAGCTGCTTTTCCGTGGAGTTCATGCGCCGCAGAAAGGAGGGGGTGATGTACGGCAGAAGCGCGGGGTCTTCCGCCGTCATGGCGAAATACACCGCGCTCGTGATGAAATTCATGCCCTGTATCTTGGCTTCCGCGATGTCGTGTTCTTCGGCCGTGGCGCGGAAGGTCACGCAGCCGAAGTGCTGAAAGAGCTCTTCCACGAACCTTATGTCCTCTTCCGAGGCGTGCCTGCCCGGCACGACGGTCACGCGAAGCTCGAGACCCTCTGCGGGTACGGGGCCGAAAAGCGGATGCGTGCCCACCACGGGCCCGTCCCACAGCGCTTCCATGTGCTGCATGGGAAGTTCCTTCACCGACGTGATGTCGGCAAGGATGGTTCCTTTCGCCATGAAGGGCCGGAGCCTCTCCACCGTCTTTGTGATGGCCGTGGCCGGAATGCACAGAAGCACCATGCGCGCGCCGCGGCAGGCCTCTTCCAGCGCCGCGTCTTCAAAGGGCAGGTCGATACCCGCGACGGTGACGGCAGGGTTGCGGTCGAAGCGCTCCGTGAGCATGGCTCCCATGCGGCCCCGGCAGCCGACGATGACGATGCTCCCGTTCATGCAAGGGCGCTCCATACGTTCCAGAAGTCGGGAAAGGACTTGCGCACCACCGCGGCATCGTCCACCCTCACGCGCTGTCCCCGCCCCAGTCCGAGCAGGGAAACGGCCATGGCGATGCGGTGGTCGTTGTAGGTGGAAAATACCGTGTCTTCGTCAAAGGAAGGAACATTCGGTCCCAGACCGTGCACGGTGAGGGCGTCGGCTTCCTCCTCCACCTGCACGCCCGCGCGGGCCAGTTCGGCGGCGCAGGCAAAAAGGCGGTCGCATTCCTTGATGCGGAGGTGGGCGATGTTTTCCATGCGCGTGTCCCCTTCGGCGTAGGCCGCCGCCATGGCCACGGTGGGCACAAGGTCGGGGCAGTCGCCCATGTCCACGCGGATACCGGAGAGCTTCGAGGGGGAGACCAGTATGCCGTCCTGTCTGTATTCGACGGCCGCGCCCATGCGGCGCAGAATATCCAGAATGACGGCGTCGCCCTGCAGGGAGTCTTTGCGCAGCCCGGTGACAAGAACGCTCTCTCTGCCCACGGCGCCCGCCGCCAGCAGGTAGGACGCGCCGGACCAGTCGCCTTCCACGCTGTACTCGCCGTTTCGATACGCGCCGGGGAGCACGGTGATGCGAAGTTCGCCCGGTCTGGCCTCCTTCACGCTTCTCCACGGCACGTCATGCCAGACCTCTTCCCGCTTCTCCTCCACATGAAAGGCAATGCCGAAATCCTCCATGACCTGAAGGGTCAGACCCACATAGGGCCAGGAGACCACCTTCTTTCCCGTCAGGGACACGCACAGAGGCTCCCGCCCGAGAGGCGCGGCAAGCAGCAGCCCGGAAAGGTACTGACTGGAGGCGTCCATGCTCATGTCCACGCTGTTGCCGCAAAGCCCGCACGCCTCGAGAACAAGAGGGGGATAGCCTTCCTTCCCCTCAAACAGAACTCGCGCGCCCAGGCTTTGCAGGGCGTTTGTCAGCGCCCCGACGGGCCTCTCGTGCATCCGTTCCGCGCCGTGAATGCGGAACGCGCCGTGACCCGCGGCGAGCACCGCCGTAAGCAGGCGGCAGGTGGTGCCGGATTCGCCCACGTCGCAGTCGGCGGGGTGCTCAGCACTGCCGCCCTCAGGCCCGTGTTCCATGCCCGAAACACGCCAGCTTCCGCCGCCCATGTCGTCCATGACGGCCCCTGCCGTGCGCAGAATGGCCCGCGTGCGCTCAAGGTCGGCGCTTGAGAGCGCGTGATGCACGAGAGATGCGCCGCGCGCAAGAGAGGCCGCAATGAGCGTCCTGTGGGAAACGGATTTGGAAGCGGGGGCCTGAAGCGTGATCATGCGCTAGAATCCTGTGGTGTTGGCGGTTGAGTCAAGGCGCGGCCCTTCCGGGTAGCAGCCGAGCACGCGGACAGAGGAGCAGTGCGCGTGCAGATCCTCGATGAGAAGCGCTCTTTCGGGAGAGGAAAGGTCGCACTCCACATCGGCGAAGAAAATGTAGTCCCAGCAGGCGGCCCCCTTCATGGGGCGGGACTCGAGTTTGGTCATGTTCACGCCGTGGGCGGAAAATACGTTGAGCACGGTCGAGAGCGTGCCTGCCCGGTTGGGTACGGTGAAGAGCAGAGAGGACTTGAAGTTCGCCTGCTCTTTCGCGTTGCCTGCTCCGGCGTCGCCTGCGCGGACCAGCACGAAGCGCGTCCAGTTGGAGGCGTCGTCCTGAATGTTGTCGGCCAGCACCTTCATGCCCAGCTTTTCCGCCATGCTTCTGTGTCCTATGGAAGCCGCCCCCTTTTCGCGGGAGGCCTTCCACGCGGCCGCCGCCGAGGACTCCACGGACACGAGTCTCGCACCGGGCAGATGGGCGCGCAGCCAGGAGGCGCACTGGCCGAGAGGCTGGGCATGGGAATAGACCGTCTTCACGTCGTCGGGGGAACTTTCCGCGCTGAGCAGACTGTTGGCGATGCGGGAATAGAATTCCGCCTGTATGCTCACCTCATATTCCGAGAAAAGGTCGAAGCTCTGGGCTATGGTGCCGTGTATGGAATTTTCCAGAGGAATGACGCCGAAATCGAAGCGCCCGAGGCTGATGCCCCGGAAAATTTCGTTGAAGTCCCGGCAGGGTTCGAACACGGAGGATTCGCCCATAAAATCCACGGCCGCGAAATAGGAGAACGTGCCTTCCGGGCCGAGGTAGGCCACGGTGCACGGCTTCTGCAGAGAGCGTGAAGCCGAGAGCACGGCGCGCCAGATGGCGTTGATGTGCCCGGCCTTCAGCGGGCCCTCGTTGAGATTTGCGAGCCTTTCCAGAAGCCGGGCTTCGCGCGCCGGGTCGAACACCTTGCCCGACACTTTTTTCTTGGCCTGTCCCACGGCAAGGCTGAGACTTGCGCGCCGGTTCAGCAGCTCCAGCAGTCTGGAGTCCACCTCGTCAATCTGTTCGCGAAGCTCAGCAAGTCCCGGAATCTGGAAAGGCTCTGCCATACGTCATTTCTCCTGAATGTCTTCCTTGATGCGCATGCCGAAGTGCCGTCCGGCCTCGTCGGTGCGGCAGAGCACTCTGTCGCCGGGTTTGAGCGTCACCACGCTCACGGGCGTGCCGTCCGGCGCGGTGAGGCGTATGGTCTCCGCGTTCTGCAGGAAGACGGCTCCCGTTTTGTCGCCGATTTTCGCTTCCACGAAAAGCATGGGACGCACTTCGATTTTCACCCTTCCGGCCGTGGCGAGAGTGGTCGCGCCCGTGTAATCCACCACCAGCATCTGCGTGCCGGATTCCACCTCCGAAAGGTAGGTCGTGGCGTCGCCGGGCAGGCGGATGTAGGCATGCACCGCGCCCGCGTTCACGCGGAAGGGACGCGAGGCCACATATTCGTTGTGTTCCGTTTCGGCATGCACGAGGAAGGTGAAGGCGCTGGAATTGCCCACCAGCATGCCCTGACCTCTGTGCAGCATGGACATGGTGTCGATGCACACGCGGTGGCCGAGTCCGGCGGGCTCCACGCGGGTGATGACGGCTTCCTGAAGTTCCTCGTGCTCCCGGCTTATCTTGCAGCGGGCCACGATGTCCTTGAGTTCGCCGACGGCTTCCGGCAGCACCACGATGCCCTGTACTCCGCGCTGGAGTATGCCGGAGGCGAGGACGGCCTCCTCGAGACTGCCCGCTTCCGCCACCACGTTGTCGCACTGGGCAAGCAGGTTTTCCACCGGAATGATTTCCCATCCTCTGGCGAGCACCGCCTGCGTCCCCGCACGGAGAGCGTCGCGGATGGCCTCCTCGTCGGCCTTGGCGGCCATGGCGCGGGAGGGCATGTCCTCTTCCGCGATGACGGGCGTGCGGGAAAGGACGGACACGGAAGAGACCTTGTCGGCAGGAACGATGACGCCGTCCACGCCGGATTCCAGCGCGAGGGTCACGTCGTTCTTATTGAAGGGCACGCTCTTGAAATAGATATTCATGGACTGTCCCTGAATGTCGTTATCAGTCTTCGCCCACGATGGCCATGGCGTCGTCCACGGAGGCGTTCGAATGCACGATGGCGTTCATGGCGCGCATGAGGTCCACGCGGCGGGGATGCTCGAACACGTTGCGGCCGATGGAAAGACCCGCGCCGCCCGCAAGCAGGGAATCGTGCACCATCTGCAGAAGCTTGCGGGTGGAGTCGATGCGCTCGCCGCCGGCGATGACCACGGGGGCGCAGCAGCATTCGGTCACGCGCTGGAAGCTTTCGGGACTGCCGGTGTAGGAGACCTTCACGATGTCGGCCCCGAGTTCCGCGCCCACTCTGGCGCAGTGCGCCACGATGTCGGTGGCGAAGCTGTCGCGGATGAGACCGCCGCGGCCGTAGAGCATCATGAGAAGAGGCATGCCCCAGCGGTTGCAGTGGTCGGCGATGACGCCCGCGGTGTTGAGCATTTCACGTTCGTTGGGATCGCCGAGGTTGAGATGGACGGACACGGCGTCGGCGCCGAGGCGGATGGCTTCTTCCACCGTGCCGGTGAGAACCTTGGTGTTGCCGCTGGGAGAGAGCGCCGTGGAGGCGGTGATGTGCATGATGAGCCCGAGGTCCACGTTGGCGTCGGCGCAGCCCGAGGCGCGGATGAGACCCTTGTGCATGAGCACGGCGTTGGCTCCGCCTTCGTTCATGTCGTCAACGGCCTTGCGGATATCCACGAGTCCGTCGGGAGCGCCGATGGTCATGCCATGGTCCATGGGAACGATGATGGTGCGTTTGGTGTCGGGATTGAAAATGCGGGACAGTCTTTTCTTGGTGCCGAGTTCCATAATACGTTCCTTCTTTTGGACGTTGCGGGCTGCATGGCGGCTGTACCATACAAAAAGGGCCGCCGGCTTGTTTCGCCTGCGGCCCGAAGTTTGCAAACTTTAGTTGTCAGCAAGCCTTCCGACCACAGGGCCCGGTAAAATAAAAGTAGAAACCAAAGGTAAAGCCGTTGGTCTCAAACTGGGCGGTGGCGGAAAACTGCGTATGCATGACAACAACCATTGAAAGTTTAAAAAAGTACTAATCCCAGAGGAAGAAATCTGTCAACAGGAAAAAGCCGGAAGGTCGAAACTTTTTGCGTCCGCCCTGTTTTACTTCTCTCCCATGAGCTCCAGAGCTTCCTCTACAGAGGCGTTCTGATGCACCATGGCCCGCAGCGCGTGCAGAAGCTCCACGCGGCGCGGATGTTCGAACACGTTCCGCCCCACGGAAAGACCGGAGCCGCCCGCCTGCAGCGAGCCGTGCACCATTTCCAGGAGCTTGCGCGTGGAATCGAGCTTCGGCCCGCCCGCGATGAGCACGGGCACGCCGCAGTCGTCCACCACGTCGGCAAAGGTTTCCGGGTCGCCGGTGTAGGGCACCTTCACGATGTCGGCCCCGAGTTCCGCGCCCACTCTGGCGCAGTGGGCGATGTTGTGGGCGTCGTAGCTGTCCACGTCGTGGCCGCGGGCATAGACCATCATGAGCAGCGGCATGCCCCACAGACTGCATTCCTTGGCGATTTTGCCCGCATCGGACATCATCATGCTTTCATCGTCGTCGCCGAGATTGATGTGGATGGACACCGCGTCCGCGCCGAGGCGCACGGCCTCCTCCACGTCGCCCACGAGCATCTTCTTGTTCGGACGGCGGGAGAGACTGGTGGAGGCGGAGATGTGCATGATGAAGCCGAGGCGCATGTGCGCTTCGTATCTGGATTTGTGGATGAGGCCCTTGTGCATGAGCACGGCGTCGGCCATGCCCTCGTCCATGTCGTGCACGGCCCTGGCCATGTCGCGCAGGCCGCGGGGCGTGCCGTCGGACACGCCGTGGTCCATGGGAACGATGATGGCGCGGCCGGTTTCGGGATTGATGATGCGGTTGAATCTTCTGAGAGCGCCGACTTCCATGGTGAGAACCTCTTTTGCAGGCTCTGCGGCGGCAAAGAAAAAAGCCGCCGGCTTCGTATATGCCTGCGGCTTTGTATTCCTGTGACAGAAGAGAAATCTAACACAGCACGCCGCATGACCGGGTATAATACGCATAGCACCAGCAACCGAAGCTGCTGGCGTAGGTAAAATAGCCGGGGCGGTACGCACTGAACATGATTTCCAACCTTTTTTCTTTCCATAGCTCCGGCAGGGAAAATATGTCAAGCGTGCGGAAAACTTTCTCCGCTCTTCGCCCATTATTAAATGGCCGGGAGGCGGATTTTTTTCTGAGAAGCAGGTGCGCCGTTGCAGGATGAGGAAAGAGAGACGCGAAGAGGCGTTCGACGCATGACGGCATGCGCACGCTGTGGAAGGGAGAACGCCTGCATGTGGCACGAAATTGTTTCGATGCGTATGATGAATCATGGATGGAGGACCTTTGCATACCGCAGTAGGGCCTCACGGGGAAAAAGGTATTCTGGCCTTATTGACAAAAACGGAGGCTTTTTCTACACAGAAGAAAAATTCGTCCGTTTCTTTCAGGAGTCGTCCATGTCCGCAAGCCTCTTCACCATGTCCTTCGCCGGTCAGTGGTGGTGGCGTATCTTTTCTTCAGGGAGAGGATGCGGTCTTGACGCGTAGCTGAAAGGCGACAGTTGGAAAATCGAATGCCGTTCCCTCTCCGGGGAGCGGCATTTTTTATTAACACATACGAGGTTTTTTTCATGACAGGCAACATTTCACCCCTCCGAATGCGTCAGCGCGTCCGCCATCTTCCGGCGGACATGGACACGCCCATCAGTCTTTTTCTGGACATGGTCCGGGACAGGGACGGCATTTTACTGGAAAGCGCGGAAGTGGACGGGCGATGGGGACGATACAGCGTGCTTGCCTGCGACATGGCCCTGTATCTTTTCTGCCGCGAGGGCAGACTGCGCTGCCGCATAGAGGATGAGCGCCTTGCCCCGCTTGCCGCCCTGGACGGCATGGAGTTCGTGGAGGGACTCAGAAGCGTCATGCGCCTTCTGGAGATCGTGCCGGATTCCTCCGCGCCGGCCCTTCCGCCCATCACCCGCTCTCTCTGCGGTTATTTCGGTTTCGGCATGGCGGCGCTGTTTCATCCGAAGCTTTCGGCGGTCATGAAGCCCGAGGAGGCGGAATGCGTGCTCTGTCTGCCCGGCACCATGCTGCTTTTCGACCACATGTACAAGCGTCTTGCGCAGGTGAGTCTCGGAGAGCACCGGGACATGGAGGACGCCTTTGCCAGGCGTCACGGCGGGCAGGGCATATTGCCGGAGAACGGGTCGGAGGCCTTTCCCGGCGAAGCGGGCTACGAGCATGCCGTGGAGCGCATACGGCAGATGCTGCGCGAGGGCGAGGCCATACAGGTGGTGCCCTCCGTGCAGTTCTCCATGCCCTTTGACGGCGACGCCTTCAGTCTGTACCGCCGTCTGCGCAGTGAGAACGCCTCGCCCTACATGTTCTTCATGCGCCTTCCGGGCATCACGCTGTTCGGCTCCTCGCCGGAAGTCATGGTGCGCTGCACCGCGAACCGTCTGCTCTCCGCGCCCATCGCGGGAACGCGCAGACGCGGCGCCACCGTGGCGGAGGACGAGGCCCTGGCCTGCGAGCTTCAGGCCGACCCCAAGGAGCGGGCGGAACACATGATGCTGGTGGACCTTGCGCGCAACGACCTCGGCAGCATCGCACGGCCCGGCACCGTGGAGGTGGAGAAGCTCATGATGGTGGAGAAGTTCTCCCACGTCATGCACCTGACAAGCCGCGTCACGGCCGAGCTTGAGGACGGGCTGGACGCCGTGGACGTGCTTTCCGCCACTTTCCCTGCGGGCACGGTGAGCGGCGCGCCCAAACTGCGGGCCATGGAAATCATCGCCGCGCTGGAAAAGAGGCCGCGCGGCCCCTATGCCGGATGCATAGGCTGGCTGGGCCTCGGCAGAGAAGGCGTGAACCTCGATACCGGCATCACCATCCGCAGCATGTGGGTACGCGACGGCCGCCTGTACTGGCAGGCGGGCAGCGGCATCGTCCACGATTCCGTTCCCGCGCTGGAATGGAAGGAAGTCTGCAACAAATCCGCCGTCATGCGTCAGGCGTGTTTCATACCGGGAGATTGCCATGTTCCTGCTCATCGATAATTACGACTCCTTTACCTACAATCTGGTTCAGGCCTTCTGCCGCCTCGGTCACAGGCCCCGCGTGGTGAAAAACGACGACCCCGGCCTTGTGGCCATGGCCAACGACCCGTCGCTGCGCATGGTCTGCATCTCTCCCGGTCCCGGGCATCCTTCCCGCGCCGGGTACTGTCTGGACTTTCTCCGGCAGCTCAGCCCTCGTATTCCCGTGCTCGGCGTCTGCCTCGGGCATCAGATACTCGGTCTGTACGCAGGGGCGGATATTGTGCCCGCGCCCGTCATCATGCACGGCAAAACCTCGGAAATCGTGCACGACGGCAGGGGATTGTACCGGGGCATGCCCAATCCCATGGTGGTGGGGCGCTACCATTCTCTCGTGGTGCGTCTGGACGACGAGCATGCCAATCCTCTGCTTGCGGTGTCCGCCCGCGGGCCGCAGGGCGAGGTCATGTCCATGCGTTTCCGGGACAGACCGTGGGTGGGCGTGCAGTATCACCCCGAGTCCATTCTCACGCCGGAGGGTCTGCGCCTTCTGGAGAATTTCCCCGGGAGTCTGCTGCCCACGGCGCAGGCCGCGCCCACCATCAGCTCCATTCTCGAATCCGTGTCCCGCGGCAGGGACATGACGGACGAGGAGGCGGAGGTGGCCTTCGGCTCCATGCTGGACGGCACCATGACGCCCGCCCAGGCGGGAGCTTTGCTCATGGGGCTTCGCATGAAGGGCGAAAAGCCCGGGGAGCTCGCCGCGGCCATCCGCATCATGCTCTCCCGCTCCGTGAAGGTCACGGGTATCCCGGAAAAGTGCATCGACATCGTGGGCACGGGCGGCGACGGCAAGAAATCCTTCAACTGTTCCACGGCCACCTCGCTTACGCTGGCAGGCATGGGTTACCGCATGCTCAAGCACGGAAACCGCGCCGTGTCTTCCACCTCCGGCGCGGCCGACGCGCTGGAAGGGCTGGGCCTGCCTTTGGAAAAGGACCCGGAAGCCATTGTGGAGATGCTGAAGGAGCGCAATTTCGCCTTCCAGTTCGCGCCGTATTTTCATCCGGCCTTTGCCAACGTGGGGCCGGTGCGCAAGCAGCTCGGCATGCGCACGCTGTTCAACATGCTGGGCCCCATGCTGAATCCCGCCTGTCCCGACTATCTCATGATGGGCGTGGGCGACCCGAGTCAGGTGGACCTCATTGCCGCCACGCTTCAGAAGCGTCCTTTCCGCAAGGTGGCGGTGTTCAACGGCGCGGGAGGGTACGACGAGCTGACCACCATGGGAAAGACGCGCATCGTGCTCATTACCGACGGCGTGATGGACGAGATGGTGTTCGACCCCTCGCTTTACGGTTTTACCCCCTGCGAGCCCGAGGATCTGGAAGTGCAGGACAGGGAGGAGGCCGCGGCCGTGCTGAAGGAGCTGCTTGCCGGACGCGGGCCGCGCGCCATGCGTGATATGGTAATGGTGAACGCGGCCTTTGCCATCTACATGCTGGAAGAGGACAAAAGCCTTGAGGAATGCGTGGCCATGGCCAGAAAGGGCGTGGCGGAAGGCGCAGGCATGAGGGTGCTGTCATGACGGGACTGGAGCGCTTTGTCGAGGCCAAGGAGCAGGAGATTGCGGCGCTTTTGCGCATGGGCGAAGAGGCGCTGCGCCCGTGGCCGGGGAAAAGACCTTCGTTTTTGCGCGCGCTGGAAGGACGCGGCGCGGGGCCCCTTGCCGTGGTGGCGGAATACAAGCGCGCCTCGCCCTCGCGCGGCGTCATCTGCGAGACGCTGGAGCCGGAAGATGTGGCGCTGCAATACGCCTCCGCCGGAGCGGGGGCCGTGCCGCCGCCGGAGGACTGCTGGGGCGTGCTGTCCGGAAGCTCCTGGGAGGGCGTCTCCTCCACCGGTGCCTCCCCCTCCAGGGCAGGGAAGTCCACATTCCGCTCCGCCCGGCACAGCAGGGTCCCGTTGGAGGCGAAGGTGACGGCTACCGCCGTCTCTCCACCCTCGGTCTGGTAGCTCCCCAGGTCGAAGCCGGTGACATAGAGGCGTCCCGTCTCCTCCGTCAGCGTCCGGGCGGCCTGATCGGCCTCCGTCTCGTCCGCCGCCTGGAAGCGGTTGCCGCCGCTGGCTTCCACCAGAGTAAACAAGCTCTCCAGGGAGGCCGCGTCTGAGCCGACGCCCAGGGCGTGCACCATCACATCGGAGTTCTCCAGCCGCTGCAGAGTCTCCTCATAGCTCTCCACCCCGTTGGGATCGTACTCCACCGCGTCCCCCTGCCGGGGGATGGCCTCCAGATAGTCCAGCGCCCCCTGGATGCCGCTCTGGAGTCTGGTGCTCCGGGCCTCGTAGGCGAGGCCCTCCGCCGCCTGGGGCAGCGTCTCCGCCGTCAGCTCCTCCGCCGCCACGGCGAAATCCTCCCCGAAGGTGGCCAGAATGAAGCGGGTGTTCTCCCCCGCCCCCTCCGCCAGCGCCTGGGCAAAGGCGGCTACCTCCCCGGCGTAGGCAGGCATGGAGGTGGAGCAGTCCACCAGCAGCAGATAGGTCACCGGCGCTCCCGCCTGGCGCACCGTCTCCATAGCCTGGGAGGCGGGAAAGATTTGACCGTCGATTTTGGCCTCCGCCTTGGTGACGGGCTGATCCGTGCCGGAGAGATCCACATAGGCGGTGAGGGTCCGGTCGTACACAAAGGCCCGCACCAGTTCCGCCTGGGGCGCCGCCAGGGCGGCGGAGCCGAAAAGAGGCAGCACCAGGGCCGCGGCCAGCAGATACAGCAGTCGTCTCATAGCTCCTCCTCCACAAATACGGCAATGAGGGAAACGTTGTCGTTGCCCGGCGGCGTGCGGCGGATATGACGCAGCAGCATCAGCTCCACCCATT
>CASFUJ010000045.1 GCA_949297645.1 uncultured Desulfovibrionaceae bacterium | reverse complement strand
GTTTCGGCACCTTCGACATGGAAGCGACGAAAAGCGGAGAAAACAGCTCCCTCCAGCGCATGATACGGCTCGTACGGTCGGCGGATGCGGGTAAGGCCAAGGTTGTACGTCTTGCGGATCGCTGGGCCACATGGATAGTGGCGGGAGCCTTTGCCGCGGCTCTCGTCACATGGCTTGTCTCCGGCGAAATCATACGCGCGGTCACCATTCTCGTGGTCTTCTGTCCCTGTTCCCTCGTGCTGGCCACCCCCACGGCCATCGTGGCGGCCATAGGCAACCTGACAAAACACGGCATACTGGTGCGGGAGGGCGACGCGCTTGAAAGGCTGGCCGACGTAAAGCTCTGCGCCTTCGACAAGACGGGTACGCTCACCTGCGGTACGCCGCAGGTCACCGCGGTACGCCCCCTGCGGCAGGATATGTCCGAGGAAGAGCTCTACCGCCTCACGGCCGCTGCGGAACAGCGCTCGGAACATCCCCTCGGCCGTGCCGTACTGGAGGGCTTCCGGAAACGATCCTCCCTGCCTTCCGTGGAGTCCTTCCGCATGGTTCCCGGCCGCGGCGTCCACGCCGTGGTGGAAGGGCGCGATATTCTTGCAGGCAGCGCCGCCTTTCTTACGGGAGAAGGCATAACTCTCGACGACATGGCCGCCCAGGCTTCGCCGTATCTGGAGCAGGGCTGCACCATCATTTTCGTCGCCGCCGACGGTCGTCCGGCCGGATTCCTCGCCCTCTCCGACGTTCCCCGTCCCGACGCTGCGGGCACCATCCGTTCCCTGAAGACCGCGGGCATCACGCCCGTTCTTCTCACCGGCGACCACGCCAATGCGGCAAGGCACATCGCCGCCACCCTCGGCATAGAAACATGCCGTGCCGAATGTCTGCCCGAGGACAAGTTGCGTTTCATGGACGAGTGCCGTGACAAGGTCTGCATGATAGGCGACGGCATCAACGACGCTCCGGCACTCAAAAAGGCTCATGTGGGCATGGCCATGGGCGGCATGGGCAGCGACATCGCCGTGGACGCCGCCGACCTTGTGCTCGTACGCGACGGTATCGGCGAAGTACCGCACACCTTCCGCCTTGCCCGACGCATGATGACGGCCATACGCTTCAACCTCACCTTCTCCATGCTGCTGAACTTCGCCGCCATCATCCTCGCAGCCCTCGGCCTGCTCAATCCCGTCACCGGCGCGCTGGTTCACAACGCCGGGTCCGTGGCCGTCGTTCTTCACTCCGCGCTGCTGCTGAAGTGGCAGGCAAAAAACGCCTGACGCTTTATTCTCGCCGCCCGCGGCGTCACCGCTTTCCATCGACAACAGGAGGCCCTTTTCCGGGCCTCTTGCTATTTTTACAGGAACCCGTAAAGAAGGGGCTAGTTCAACCACCTTCTCCAAGGGGCTGCCCATGCCGTTCAGCTGGAAAGACGATTGCAAAATCATCCTCGCCGTATGCGTCGCGTCCGTCATCATGGCGCTCAACATCAATACCTTCGTGCAGACCGGAGGACTCTATCCCGGAGGCGCCACGGGACTCACCATCCTCATCCAGCGCCTTTCGGAAAAGTTTCTGGACATTCATCTGTCCTTCGCCGTGGTCAACTTTCTGCTGAATATGATTCCCATCTACATAGGGTTCCGTTATATCGGCAAGAGGTTCACCATCTATTCCTGCCTGATGATCGTGCTTACCGGCCTTCTCACGGACTTCATCCCCTCCTATATCATCACCTACGACGTGCTGCTCATCAGCATCTTCGGCGGTATCATCAACGGTTTCGCCATAAGCCTGTGCCTGCGCATGGATACCACAAGCGGCGGAACGGACTTCATCGCCATCTATCTTTCCCGGAAAAAGGGCATAGATTCCTGGAACATCATTCTGTATTTCAACGTCATCATCCTGTTGATAGGCGGTTTCTCCTTCGGCTGGGACAAGGCGCTCTACTCCATTTTCTTCCAGTACACCACCACGCAGGTGGTTCATACGCTCTACACGCGCTACCAGAAAAAAACGCTGTTCATCGTGACGGATAATCCCGTCAAGGTCTGCGAAGTCATCTATGAGACTTCCAGACACGGCGCGACCATCCTCAAGGGCGAAGGCTCCTTCCATCACAACGAACGCAGTCTCGTCTATTCCGTGGTATCCAGCGACGAAAGCAAGAAAGTGGTGAACGCCATCCGTGAAGTGGATCCCCACTCCTTCATCAACACCGTGAAAACACAGGAGCTGGCAGGACTCTTCTATCAGCGCCCCACCAAGTGACTCCTGCCGCTCCGGGCGGACTCGTTCAAGACGCCTCTGCGCCCGGAGCCGATGGACGGCGTCCATGAAGAAAATCCTTCCCTGCGCCGCTCTTCTCCCCCGAAAAAACGTTCTGTTCTTTCCGGATGCTCTTTTTCTTCTGCCCCGCGCGCAACCTTCCGCGCCCGTACCGGTGCGCCCCGTTGCCGAGATGTCGGCAGGTCTTGTCCACGCCGCTCTTCTGAACCGCGAAAATGCCGGTTGTGCCGACCGCCGCTGCCCTGCCCCTGAAGGCCGCAAAATTCGATGGCGGTGTCGCCCTTGCGCAGTACCACAACCTTCCGCGCCCGTACCGGTGCGTCGGCAAAAGGTACGACGCGAAAAAAGCCCGGCGTCCAGAGGATTCTCTGAAACGACCGGGCAAAAGGGGTACGGTCATGACGCCCGTCCGCCTTTTCAAGGCGGCGTCACGTCAGTCAGCGCATGATTTTCCGGAAGCGGAAAAATTCCTCGGCTCCCGGCATCGGTGAACCGTCACGGCAGACAGGGACGGGGATATCCGGCGCAATGTGGTGTTCGTTGAAGAACTCCACGATATGGAAACCGCACCGGTTCACATAAAAATGGATGTTCCGCTTCTCGAAATACGGGGTTATCGTTTCCCAAATCTCCGTTTCCGGATACAGAGCTTCTATGGCGCGCCATGCGGAGAGCCCCAGCCCACGACTGTGGTACTGCGGAGAAATGAAGAAAAGTTCCAGCATGTTGTGCCTGCCGGCCTCACCAATGCGCACCACTGCGCCGCCGACACGCGTTTCTCCCTGAACAATGTGATACACCACAGCTCCGGGCGCGTTGAAGGACGCCCATACTTCCTCATCCGAAGGAATGGGGCCGTAATCCCGCGGTCCGAACGCCTCATACACGGCAGGAGCAAACGCCTCCTGCAGTGCGGAAACCACGGCAGGAAGTTCAGCCGGTACGGCCTGCACCAGCCGGACGGAGCTGTCACCGGTAGTCTCTCGCATCAGTCCCTCCTTGTGACATAATGGCATAAAACTGCACGAACGGCATGGAGAAGTCAACGCCGCAGTGTAGCGACACATTCCGGCCCCTTTTTCTGAAAACACCTTGCCGGCCCCAACGCACGTCCAAAGAAAGACAGGGGCACCCCGCTCGATCTTTTCCCCTTCCATGTCGTCATCTCGTCCGCCGCCGACTTCCCTGTGTCCCATAACGCCTGCAAGGCTCTGCCCTTTCGAATACCGGAAGTACCCAATCGTATCAGGTCCTCCGTCGAAGGATGCTCTCCCTCCCCCCCCTCCCACCGACACAGGCGTTATGACATAACGGCCCCGACTCCCTTACCGGGAACCGGGGCCTTTTCAAAGGCAGCGCCCTTAAGGACGAACTACTTCAGCTTGGAGAGCAGCTCTTCGCGGATGGCGTCGATGGTACCGCTGCCGTCAAGAGCGATGTAGGTGGTTTCACCCTTCGCGGCAAGCTCCTTGAAGTAGTAGGCCGCGGCGAGGGTACCGTTCTTTTCGTCATAGTAGATGTCGTGACGCTTGTTGATGGCGGCCTCGTCCTGGTCGTCGGCGCGGGTCTTCAGCGCGCCGCCGCACACGCGGCACACATCGCCGTTCGGCTTGATGGCGTCGATGAAAATGTTGTTGGGGTGATTATTGTTGTTCACGCAGAGGCGGCGACCCATGATGCGCTCGCGCGCGGTTTTGCGGGGAAGGAGAATTTCCACCACATAGTCGAGCTTCATGCCCGCGGCCTTGAGCGCTTCGTCAAGCTTGCGGGCCTGCTCCATGTTGCGGGGAAAGCCGTCCAGCAGCCAGCCCTTGTCGCCCTGATTCTTGAGGATGTCGAGCACCATGGGAATGGTGATTTCGTCCGGAACAAGCTCGCCCTTGTCGATGTAGGCCTTGGCCTTCATGCCCAGTTCCGTGCCGTTTCCAATATGCTGGCGGAAAACGGCACCGGATTCGATGTGCTGAATGCCGTACTTTTCCATAAGAAGAGCGCCTTGCGTGCCCTTGCCGCTGCCATTGGGGCCAAAAATCAGAATATTCATCAGAATCCTCTGGCGCTTTCGCGCGTGAACGCCCACGGGTCTCTCCCGGCGGGCTTCCTGCGTGCACGCTCGGCATGCACGCGGAGCGGAACCGTCGTGCCGACGCCGCCCCCATGGTTGACAACCTCCGCCGCGCCCAAAGGGCGACGGCCACCCCATCCCTGCCGCCGTAGCGGCCCCTTCCCGCGAAACGGAAAGGAAAATATCAGCTCCGTGCCTCCCCGGGAAGCTCACACTCCTCCACAATCAGGGCGCGTCCGTCACGCAGGATATCCTTTCTGCGCAGCCTGTAATCGTTCAGGTACCGGAATCCCTCGCGGGCAAAGGCGGCGTGCGCGGCGTCGCGGCGTATGCCCGGACAGTCCTCCTTCGCCATGGCGAAGCTCAGTTCATCCACCAGATTGCCCCGGAAAAACGGCCACGCCCGGCATACGGCCGGACGCGCGGGATGAACGGCGCAGCCCTTCCCGGCTTTGAAGAACAGGCAGAAACCGTCCTCCCCGCATTTGAGCGTGGGCTTGCCCCCGATGTTCTCGGTATAGCGCGCAAGCACCTCTTCAGCGGGAAGGCCGAAATGGGCGCACAGCCGGGGCATGTCCTCCGGGCCCACCACAATGCCGCCGCGCCCCTCGCAGCACTTGCCGCAGCGCGTGCAGGAAAAGGTTTCGGTCACATCGTCGAACAGGGCGGCATGCACGGTCTGAAGGCAGCGGTCCTCCACCACCTTGACTCCGGCGGACGCCATAAGCATGCCCGCCTCGGGCGAACGTATGCCCTCCTGCATCCAGAATATCATGGGCAGACGCGGCAGCGTGAGCGTTTCGCGGGCGTGCGCCTCGCAGTACTGCGGAGCACGGAAAAGACAGATGATGTCGGGGGCGAAGCCGCGTTCGGGCAGCTCGGTGATGCTGTGCGCGGCAGGAATCCCCCACGCCTGACGGCGGACGGGATGCACGGGCATGATGTTGTACCCGGCGTTGAGAAGATAGCGGCCCACATGGTCCACAGGAGAGCCCGGCTTGTCCTTGGCTCCGATGATGGCGATGTTCCGGGCCCGGGCAAGAAGGGTCCGCATGTCGTCGAACAGCATGAAAACTCCGCAAAAGGCGTTCGTCACAAATCGTACATAGTCTATCCCGCGCCCATACCCTTTGGCAATGGCCTTCGGGCGGAAAAGAGGCGAAAAGCCCGTACCGGAACAAAAAAAGCCCGCTTCCTTCCCGGAAGCGGGCCCTTCTGCCGCAAAAAGGTTGCGCGGCGCTACGCCTTGTCGAGCCAGGCGTTCAAACGTTCCTCATATTCCCCGTCGCTCCAGAGCCTGCGCTCGTACATCCCCGCAAGGGCGCGCTGGCGCGAGGCCTCGGCCAGCATGAGCGCCGACGCCACGGACACGTTGAAGCTCTGCACCATGCCGTACATGGGAATATAGACTTCCCCGTCCACCAGGGGCACCAGCTCGGGGGAAACCCCGGAATGTTCGTTGCCCATGATGATGGCCGTGGGTCTGGTGAAGTCATAGTCGGTCAGCGGACGCGAGGCGGGAGAACAGCTTGTGGCAAGCACCTGCATATTCTGCGCGCGAAGGCAGGCCATGAGCTCTTCCCTGCCCGCATGGCGCACGGTATTCACCCACTTGAAGGCGGAAGCCGAGGTCTTTCTGCTCAGCTGGGGAAAGGCGCACTGAGTATAGTAGAGGTGTACTTCCGGCACTCCGAAGGCGTCGCAGCTGCGGTAAATGGCCGACACATTGTGCGGGTCCCATACGTTGTCCATGACGAGAGTGAGGCCCTTCTGGCGCTGCGAAAGCACCTTTTCTATCTTCGCCCGGCGGCGTTCGGTCATGACTCTCATCAGAACTCCAGAGAACCCGTGGTACGGGGGAAGGGCAGCACGTCGCGGATGTTGGCAATGCCGGTAAGCAGCATGATCATGCGCTCAAAGCCCATGCCGAAGCCGGAATGGGGCACGCTGCCGAAACGACGCAGATCAAGGTACCACCAGTAGTCCTCGGGCTTCTGTCCCAGTTCCGTGATGCGGGCGGAAAGACGATCCAGCCGCTCCTCTCTCTGGCTGCCGCCCACAAGCTCGCCGATACGGGGCACCAGAAGGTCCATGGCTGCCACGGTCTCGCCATCGTCGTTCATGCGCATGTAGAACGCCTTGATGTCCTTGGGATAGTCGTACACCGTCACCGGAGAGCGGAAATACTCCTCGGCCAGGAAGCGCTCATGCTCGGTCTGAAGGTCGGTGCCGAAGGAAACGGGATATTCGAACTTGCGGCCGCTCTCCTGCAGGAGCTTCACCGCGTCGCGGTAGGCGATGCGCGCGTACTTCTTCTCCGTCATGTCGCGCAGACCGTCCAGAAGGCCGGGAGAGACGAACTTGTCGAACAGGGCGATGTCGTCGGCGCAGTGCTCCACGGTATGGCGCACCACATGGCGGATGAGCCCTTCTGCAAGCTCCATGTTGTCCCAGATGTCGTTGAACGCGGCTTCCGGCTCCACCATCCAGAACTCGGCGGCGTGGCGCGGGGTGTAGGAATGTTCGGCGCGGAAGGTGGGACCGAAGTTATAGACCCTGCCCAGCGCGCAGGCCAGCGCCTCGGCCTCCAGCTGGCCGGACACCGTGAGGCTGGCCTGCTTGCCGAAGAAGTCGTTTTCGAACACGTTGCCGGATTCCGGTTTCGGACCGCCGTCCACGGGCAGCGTGGTCACGCGGAACATCTCGCCCGCGCCTTCGCAGTCGGAACCGGTGAGGATGGGCGCATGCACATAGTAGAAGCCGAGACTGCGGAAATAGTCGTGCACGGCAAGCGCCGCCTCGGAGCGGATGCGGAAGGCCGCGCCGTACTTGTTGGTGCGGGCGCGAAGGTGCGCGATGGTGCGCAGAAATTCATCGGAATGGCGCTTTTTCTGCAGGGGGAAGACGGCCGGGTCGGCCAGACCGAAAACCTGCATGGTGCTCGCATGCACTTCCCACTTCTGCCCCTTGCCCGGGGATTCCACCAGATTGCCGGTCACGCTCACCGCCGCGCCCGTGTTCACGCCTTCAAGGCTGTTCCAGGCCTGCGTGCCTTCGTCGATGATGCACTGCAGATTCTTCAGGCAGGAGCCGTCGTTGAGTTCAAGAAAGGCGAATCCCTTGGAATCGCGGCGGGTTCTCACCCAACCGCATACGGTGATGCCGTCGCGAGGCGAGGCGGAGGCCAGAGCTTCGCTGATGCTTGTACGCTGCATAGGAAATCTCCCCGGAGAGGAATGTTGTAGAACGAGGGGCAGCATACGCCATCAGGGCACGCTCTGCAACCGGAGCGCCTTCTCCCGACAGAACACGCCCGGAGAAGACGCAAAAAGAACGCGCCGCCCGGAACCATGCACTCCCCCGCTTCTGCCCGGCGCCGGAAAAGAACCGGCCTCCTTCGCCGTCCGGAACTCCTGCGCTGCCAGATGTGCGGTGCGCATGCAGGAGGCGCGCCCCCCTTCGCCCCGCGCTTGCGCGGATGAACGCGGCCCGTTATACTGCCCTTCCGCCGCGGCACGGACTTCGGCAAAAAAACAAAGGAAACCATGAGCGTTATCGGCAACATACTCTGGATTATCTTCGGCGGCTGGTGCACGGCCCTGCTCTGGCTGCTCGGCGGCGTGCTGGCCTGCATAAGCATCGTCGGTCTGCCGTGGGGGCGGGCCTGCTTCGTCATGGCGGGATTCGCCTTCATGCCCTTCGGCTACGAGTCCATTTCCCGCGAGGTGCTCTACGGCAAAGGCGACATCGGCACGGGCGCGCCCGGCATGCTGGGCAACGCGCTGTGGTTCGTCTTCGCCGGGCTGTGGATAGCCCTCGGCCATGTGGCCGCGGCTGCGGCGCTGGCGCTCACCATCATCGGTCTGCCGTTTGCCTGGCAGCACATCAAGCTTGCGGAACTCGCGCTCTTTCCCATAGGCAAGACCGTGGTACCCTGCGAGGTGGCAGCGGAGGCAAGACGCCGCCGCGCCGCGGAAGAGCTCGAAAGGAGAACAGGCGCATGAAGTGGGCCACCCATCAGACCATGGCTCTCATGGCCGCTTTTGCCGCAGGCTTTCCTCTTGTGGGACTGGCCGCGGCATGGGCAGGCTCCGTGACGCCCGACGTCATGGACCAGCGCGCCGCAAGCCGCGCCTTTTTCCGGCAGCGGAAATTCAACCAGGTACACCGAAAATCCTCGCACTGGTTCGGCTGGTGGCTGGCCATCTGGGCGTGGTCGCTCACCGGGCAGCTCGGACCTCTGCCCGACGCCGTCGTGGGCGGCTTCGGATTCGGAGCGCTCACCCATGTGTTTCTCGATATGTGCACCACTCACGGCGTGCCCCTGCTGCCCTTCGCAAAAAAACGCTTTTCTCTCAAGCTGTGCAGCACGGGAAGCCTCGGTGAATACGCCCTTCTCGTCATGAGCATCGCCCTGTTCTGGATCATGAAACGGCCCGAACTTCTGCATTTTCATGTGCCGCTGTACTAGAAGTGCGGTCTGACAACGCATCGCCTCTCCGACCGGGGCTCTGCCCAAAGCGCCGTCGCGCGGCCATGTCTCAGAAGAGGAGTCTGTCTGCGGGGCGCAGGAAAAAGGATCAGGAGCGCGGCATGTCTTAACAGACGTGCCCACACGCGGACGCGAAGACTTCTTTTCCGACGACACAGGTCGAAATTCTCTCATCGCGCCCCGCGCGAAGGCAGAGCTCATGAAACGCCGCACGGGCTGACGCGCAGACGCAAAGCATCGAGGGGAAGACGCCGTCCTCATGACGGTAGGCGCTCCGCGCGCAGGCGGCAGCATTTCCGCGTGAGAACGCCGTAAATCCGCTCCCCGCGCGAAGGCAGAGCGCATGCCGCAGACGGCCTAATCTCCCGTGCTCCCGGCCTTCAGAAGAACGGGCGCGGCGCCGGGACGCGAGGCTTCAAGCCCCGTCCCCGTAGCCGTATCCACCAACATGAGACGCGACAGGTCAAAACCTGCGGAAAGCGGGTCGTCTTCAGGAATGAACAGACGGCAGAACACCTCCACGCCGTCACCTCCGGTATAAGGGGCGCGGCCGAGGGCCGCGCCTTCCTCCGCCGTGAGCGAGATTCCATCTTCCGGGGCGACAAGGCGCACATCGCCGAGGATAAGGCAGCGCCCTTCGTCTTCGACGCTCTGCAGGAGCACGGCCCCGGCCCCGGCCGCAAGACGCCTGAGAAGACAGCGGCGCGCGCCTCCCAGCGCATCAATGCCCTTTATGAAGGTGACATCATATTCCATGGCCGGAATGTCGCACAAAAACTACGGAGCGACAAGAGCGCTAGCGCCTCTGTTCGTGTCCGTAGATACCGCCCGCAAGCGCTCCCAGTCCGCCGCCGATGAGCGCGCCCATGGTGCCGCTGCCTCCGGCTATGGCCGATATGCCCGCCCCGGCAAGAGCCCCCACGCCTGCGCCCGACAAGGCGCCCTGCTGTGTCCTGTTCATGTGCGTGCAGCCCGCCGCGCCGAAACAAAGGGCGGCGCAGAGAAGCAGCGTCACCGCTGCCGTGCCGTATGTTCTCATAGACCTCTCCTTACTTTCCGCTCATGGCGGGACCGACCATTTCCGTCCATATCACATCAAAGACATGACGATTCTTCTGTTCGGGATGGTTGTAGTAAAACTCGTCTATCCTGCGCACCAGCTCCGGCCTCGTGGTATCGCGAAGCGCTATCTGCCAGCCGTTGGCAAACAGGGAAAGCTGCACGCTCTCCCCTTTGTTCCGCGCGGCCTCGGCCAGGGCGGATTCCATGGCCAGCGCACACTCCACGCCGAGAAGAAAATCCAGCTTCGACTGCGGCGCCGACGTTTCCCACACAAAACCGTTCAGCGAGGCCACGGGCGTCTGTACCGGAGCGACCGGAATCTCCGGTCCCCTCCTGCAACCGATCACGCCCGTCACAAGCGCGAGCGCCAGCATCATCGCCGCAGGTTTGAAAGACTTCTGCATCATGTCACAACTCCTTGGTTTTCTGTCATGACACTCGCCAAAGCCGTATGAGCGGTCAATGAAATTCCCTGCCCCAGACACCGTATCGGAGCCTTCTATCAAAAAATGGGGTTCTGCTGAACACCTGTGCGATACAAGCTACCGGCACTTTTCTTCCTGCTTCTCATTCTTGCCGGAAACGACTCCGCTTGTCTTTGCGTGTCCTTGAAACTGCCCTTCCTTATGGCCAGCGTTCCGAGAATCCGGCACGCCTTTCGTCCTGACGACGCCGGAACAGAACCTCCGCCCCTCATTGCCGAAGCCGACTCCCCGTTCCGTTACCCCATCCTCTGCCTGCCCTGTTTTCTTCAGCCAGCCCGGGCATGCAGGACAATGTCCGGCAAATCTTTCGTCCCTCCCTGACTCTCAACCTGCTCCCCTATCAGACATGACAGCATCTTCATTGTATGGCCGCGACAAGGACCTATTTGTCTGCTTCGTCCTGACATGAAAGGGCATTCCTCTGGACGCCATGCATCTTGTCGTATTAGGACATGTGTTCCTCTTCTTCACTCCTTATAACCTTCAGATACAACAGGGATCACAGACATACGATTTTTGTATATGTTTCATACATAACCATCCGTTATACAAAACTTTTCCAACAAGTAAAAGTCTTGTCACTTCTTTGCCAGAAAAAATATTTTCCGTACGATGGGTATTGTTACCGAAGGTAGGGGCTTTCACTTTTTCTCTTCCCTCCGGAGAAGAGAAAATTTTAGTCAGGACCACCCGTAAAACGGGTGGCTTGTCCAGCCCTGTAAGGGCTTGTTACCTGCTCGCGCCTTAAGGGCGCCGGCTTAAACGACTCAGGTCGGCGCCCCGTTCCTTTTTCAACGGTTCAAGCACCCATGCAATTTGACTCGCAGCCTGCTCCTGAAGGAGCTTTCCCTGCTTCGGACTGAACGGATCCGTATATTCTTTGACCGTTCTCTTATCGAGCATGA
>CASFUJ010000044.1 GCA_949297645.1 uncultured Desulfovibrionaceae bacterium | reverse complement strand
CGTACCGGAATCGACTCTACGACCAGAACTCAGGCGTGCATTCCGGACTGAGGTCCGGCCCCCTTCCCCTCGCCCTGTTCCGTTCCGCGGCTCTCGCCTCCTCTCCCGGCACGACGGGACGCCGCATGCCAAAAGAGCCGCCTGCGCAGGACAGACGGCTCCCGGGACATCAAAATCCGGCGCGCCTCGACGTACCGGAATCGACTCTACGACTAGAACTCAGGCGTGCATTCCAGGCTGAGGTCGTTGGGGATGACCATGACGGGAATGCGGGTCTTGCCGATGATGCTTTCGGAAGGCTTGTTGAACAGAGAACCGAACAGGCCCTTGGTGGACATGCTGCCGATGACGATGAGATCGGCGCAATACTTGTCGATGACCTTGAGCAGTTCATCTTCCACCTTGCCTTCGGTCAGCACGATGGTGGTGTCGAGGCCGGCAAACTGCTTGTTCACATAGTTCGTGAAGGCATCTTCATTGGCCTTGCGGCTTTCCTCAATGAGCTTTTCCACCATGCTCTTGCTGCCGGTGCGGCGCAGAATCGCCTCGTTGTCGGCGGCGACGTGCACAAGAATCAGCTTGGCATCGTTCTGGCGGGTGATGTCGTTGACATACTGAGCCACATCGTCAGGGTTTTCGGAAAGGCTGATGCAGCAGACGATATTGGAAAAAACAGACATGGGATTATCCTCCTGTTTCATGATAGACACAAATGTGAATTCCTGTGTCTCTCTACTTTCAATAATAGGGAACGACTTGTCAAGCTGGTACTTAAAAAAACTTGCTTTCCCTGCAGAACGCCTTTGTGCGCGCCGCAAGACACTGCCGTTCGCACCTGGACGACACAAGCTTTTCCTGCACGAGCCCTTTTGTCAATCCATCTTTTCGCCTGCCGCTCCGAGCATACATGCGGCATGAAGAGACAGAGCATGGGAGCAACAGGGAGAAAAAAGATGTTCTACAAAATTTTTATGAAATAAAACAGGAAGAAAGACGCTATACGCCTTATTTTTTCAGCGGTCTTCCGGCAGCAGATACCGTATGTCTGTCACGAGACGACGCCCCGTATTCTGCGCATATTCCGCCCCGGAAAGACCGATTTTTTATCCTTTTGCCTTATCTTTTTTATCCCAAACAAAAAAGGGTCATGGTAAAATTACCATAACCCTTTGTAATCCTTGGTCGGGGCGACTGGATTTGAACCAGCGACTCCCTGCTCCCAAAGCAGGTGCGCTACCCCTGCGCCACGCCCCGAAAAAAAACTGCCCTGCAGAGGACACAGGGCAGTTTTTTCAATCAGAACTTAGCGGGCGATGACGTTGAATTCGTCGCGACGGTTCTTGGCCCACACGGCTTCGCCGGTGCCTTCCACAGCAGGACGTTCCTTGCCGTAGGAGATGATGTCGAGCTGGTCGGCGGGCACGCCGAGGCGGATCATGTATTCATAGGCAGCGCGGGCGCGGCGTTCGCCGAGGGCGAGGTTGTATTCCTGGGTGCCGCGTTCGTCGCAGTTGCCTTCGATGCGCACGCGGATGGAAGGATACTGCTTCATGAGTTCAGCCTTCTGCTGGAGCATGTCGCGGTATTCGGCCTTGATGTCGTACTTGTCGAAGTCGAAGTACACAACACCGTCGGTGATCTGCTGAGCGGCAACGTCAACAGCGGAGGTGCTGGCAACGGGAGCGGCTTCCATGTTTTCCACTTCGGTGTTCTTCTTCGCGCAGCCGGCGCCCATGCCGAGAGCCAGCGCAAGAACCATAACCAGGCCAAAAGACTTCAGAGACTTCATGATAACTCCTCCTGAGAGTTAATTCATAATATTTCTCTCTCCTGCTCTTCCCTCTTATGCAGAGCATGGAAAGAAAACTGCGCTATCAGGCAAAACGGCATATTACCCTCGCCGTAAACCTTGTCAAGCGCGGCAGGGGGGTAATTCGCCCAGAAATTTAAATTATTTTACTTCCCCCAGCTCGGGAAAGAGGCGTTGCCCGGACCGGTGGGGACATGTCTGGCCTCTCCGCCGTGGCGGGTAGTCAGGTATATCTGGGGACTGCCGCTTCTGGTGGAAGTGAAGGCCACAAAGTAGCTGTCCGGCGCAAAGGCGGGCTGTTCATCCCTGCCGGGGCCGAAGGAAATCTGCTGATCGTAGCCGGTCACCATGTCGTGTACGAAGATGCGGAAGCCTGAGGGCGTGGCCTTGGTGTAGGCGATGAGCGTGCCGTCGGGGCTGATGCAGGGCTCGGAGTTGTAGGAGCCTTCCATGCTCACGCGGGAAACCGCGCCCGTGGCGAAGTCCTTCAGAAACACCTGCGGACTGCCGAGACGGCTGGAGGTGAAGGCCATCTTGGTGCCCGTGGCGTCAAAGGACGGCGACACGTCGATGGCAGGGCTCTGTTCCAGGGTGCGCTCGCGCTGGAACTGGCGGTTCAGCAGGAAAATATCGGGATAATGGCCGGTGGACAGACTGACGGCCACTCGATTGTCCGGCAGAAAGCACGGACCGATGACGGTGTTGCCGGGGAAGCGCACGCGCTTGACGGTGTTGTTCATGCGGTCCCACACGCCGAGGGCGTGGGTGCTGTCGTCCATGTGGCTGAAGACCACATAGCGGCCGTCGGGCGACCAGGAAGGCGACATGGCCGCGCCGGGAATATTGGTCACCTGACGCAGATCGCGGCCGGTGGCGCGCACCACCCAGACGTCGCGCTTCTTGCCGTTGCCCTTCACGAAGGCCAGAGAGCTGCTGAAGAAGCCGCGCGCGCCGGTGAGCGCTTCCATGAGGTCGTCGCAGAAGCGATCGGCCACATTGGGCACCTCGGTATGGGTGACGCCGGAATAGGCGTTGCCGAACACGAACTTGCCGGAATACGTTTCAAAGACGCGAAGCTCGACGGTGGAATTGTCCCTGTCGCCGGAAGGCCAGTGCGCCGTGACGAGAAGATCGGCCCCGGCTATCTGGAAGCGGCGAAAGTCCACTTCAGGCCCCTGCCATGCGGAAAGCACAATGCCCCCGAGGACTGCGGAGGGCGAAGTGAGGCTCATGAAGGGCAGATAGTTGAGGTTGGCGTTGATGGCGTCGTTCAGCTCCGCACCGAGCGCGGCGGCGCGCTGGGAAGGCGCGGTAAGGGGAGCGGCCATGGCCAGATTGATTTTGTTCTGGCCCGCGCCGTAGATGTCCACCATGGTGGCAGCCCGACAGGGCAGCGCCGCACACAGCATGAACACCAGCAGAAACACCGGGCCGAAGCTATGAAAAAGAGTACGGAATGTGCGCATAAAAGACACCCTTGCATGGATTTTCGGGCCGCCGCACAGGGCCTGCCCGGGGAGGCTAGAGCATATTCCCGCCGCTCTTCATGGTCAAGTGCGCGGGCAGGGAGCATCCCGGAACGGAAAGGGAGAACTCTCCGTTCCCCCGGCGCCCAGCGCCGACGGCTTTTTTCCGCAAGGCAATCTTTTCACAGCCCTCTCAAGACGCAGCGCTTCCCCAAGCTCAAGTCCTCCCCTGCTGACCAGAAGTCGCACGGGCCTGCGACTGCGTGTGTATTTTGCTCCACCGGCACGAAGGCCGTTGTGCTCATCCAGCCTGCGCCGTACGTCGGTCGTCACGCCGCAGTAAAGCGTGCCGTCGGCACAGAGAACCAGATAGACGCTCCACGCTCCCGTCCCGGATGTCCCCATCAGTGCGCCTTTCTCCATCCTGTTGCAAAAGTCCAGCCGAGCGCGGCAAGCGCAATGCACAACACGCCGTTCAGCCCCACGTTCAGCAGAGCAAAAAGCGCGTGATCCGCCTTCCAGAGCAGCACGGTATCCAGCGCAAAGGAAGAAAAGGTGGTAAAGGCGCCGCAAAATCCCGTGGCGAAAAAGGCCGTGGCCGTGGGATAGCCGGAAACCGCGCGGGAGGCCGCGCCCATGAGCATGCCCAACAGTAGAGAACCCGCCATATTGACGCACAATATGCCCACGGGCAGCACCGCGCCGGCCATCTGCGTGACCATATCACCGATTTCCACGCGGCACACGGCGCCCAGCGCACCGCCGCAAAGCACTGCCAGCACCTGTCTTATAGCATAAGTCATACCGGCTCCTCCTTTAATTAATTGCCGGCGTTCCGGCAAACAGGGAAAGCCCCAACGCCGCGGCGCCAAGGCACAGAACCGTGTTGAGCGTCACATTGACCACGGCCTTCCCCGTCCGACCTGCGGAAAACAGACGGAAGGTGTCCAGCGAAAAAGTGGAAAACGTGGTCAGCGCGCCGCAGAATCCCTGCATGATAAAGGAGGCCAGAGGTCCGGCAGGCCCAGCAGCGGCCACCGCGTACACGGCGCCGATAAGAAAGCTGCCCGTGATGTTGACCGCGAGTGTCCCCACGGGAAAGGACGAACCGAAAAGACGTACTGCAAGAAGTCCTGCGCCATAGCGACACAGCGCACCGAGCGCACCGCCCGTTGCGATGAAGAACAGAGAATTCATATCGTACTCCGAAAATCGAGCATCCGAGCTTTCCGCCCTCTTGTCAATGCCCGTAACATCAGCCTGCGCAGGCCTGAACAGGCCCGCGCAGGCAAAAACGGTTCAGAGTCTGTAGGCCGATTCGCCGTGCAGCGCCTCGTCCAGGCCCTGCAGCTCCTGCTCGCGGCTCACGCGGATGGGACCGAAATGGCTGATGACCTTGAGTATGCCCCAGGATGCGGCAAAGGACCATCCCGCCACCACGCCTACACCGAGCATCTGGACGAAAAACTGCTCCAGTCCCGCGTGCAGGCCGTTGATGGAGGAAGAGGCAAACACGCCTACAAGCAGCGACCCGGTAAGGCCGCCCATGCCGTGGGCGCGCCACACTTCGAGAGCGTCGTCGAAGTGCAGCTTCTGCTGCACGCACTTTGCATGGTAACACACGAAGGCCCCTGCTCCGCCGATGACGATGGCAGCCCACGGCGGCACATAGCCCGCGCAGGGCGTGATGGTGGCAAGCCCGGCCACGGCGCCTACGAGAATACCGGAGAAGGAGGGACGGCTCGCGCTGCGCCAGTCGAGGAGCATCCACACAAGCATGGCGATGGAACCGGCAATGGTGGTGTTGGTAAAGGCGTAGGCGGCAAGGCCGTCGCCCGCGTAGGCGCCGCCGGCGTTGAAGCCGAACCAGCCGAACCACAGAAGGCCCGCGCCCACGGCCACCAGAGGCAGGTTGTTGGGCTCGGGATGCTCGCCGGGGGCGATGTCGTCGCGCGGGCCGAGGAAGAGCACGGTGGAGAGCGCCGCAAAGCCCGCGCTCACATGCACCACGATGCCGCCCGCAAAGTCCGCCACGCCCAGATGCGCGAGGAATCCGCCGCCCCATATCCAGTGGCAGACCGGAATATAGACGACTATCATCCACAGCACCAGAAACTGAAGGTAGCCGCGGAAGTTGAAGCGTCCGGCAAAAGCCCCGGTGATGAGCGCGGGGGTGATGACGGCGAACATGAGCTGATAGGCGAAAAAGAGGATGAAGGGCACGGTGACGGCGTAGTCCGGGCTCGGCTCGGCCCCCACCTTGTCCAGCGCGAAGTGATAGGTGATGTCGCCTATCACGCCGCCGATATCCGGCCCGAAGGCCAGACTGAAGCCGCCGAATATCCAGATGACGGCAATGACGCCCATGGAAATGAAGCTCTGCATCATGATGGTGAGCACGTTCTTGCGGCGCACGAGACCGCCGTAAAAAAAGGCGAGTCCCGGCGTCATCAGACATACAAGCGCCGTACAGAGCAGGATGAAGGCGGTATCGCCGGTATCGACTGTGTACATGAAACACTCCCGTCAGGCTGAAGGTGAAACGCCGCGCCCTTCCGGCTCGAAGCGGACATGGGGCAGCAGGAAGAGCCACGCGGCGATGACGAAGGGGAAGGTGAGCGTGGGAATACCGAGCGGCGCAAGCGCCACGTTGAGCGCGCCCTGCGCCACCACGGTGAACACCGTGGCAAGAAGGGCGTACACGAGCACGCGCGGACCGGGACGGTAGAACGTGGAGCCCATGCCGATGGCGGTGAGCACGGCGCTGAACTGATAGAGCCCGGCCTCCACGCCCGCGGTATCCGCACCGAGGAAGAAGGCCGCGGCCATGGCCACGAAGGAGCCGCCCCAGCCGAGCAGCGCGGCGGGCAGGGAATTTAAGGCTATGCCCGCGAGAAACAGCGCCCCGGTGACGGGGTTGTCGATGAGAAAGACCTGCGACACTCCGGTCAGGCTCGCTTCCAGCACGGCCCTGAGACCGGGCAGCGCCGCCACGGCTTCGGAAGGCTGCACGGGAAGCGACGGGCGCGGCAGAGACGCTATGTTGAAGTTGGCGAAGTTGTAGGAGGCAAGCAGGATGAACCAGGTGGTGAACACGAAGGGGCCCGTCATGGCCGAGACTCTCCAGGAACGCATGACCTGAGACACAGCCATCATGATGACGGTGGAAAAAAAGGCCCCCGCCACAATGAGCGCCCAGCACACCACCCCGCCTCCGAAGAACACGGGCAGCGCGCAGCCTACCAGTATGCCGTTATAGCCGTGCAGGCCCGCGTGCATCTCGGCACGGGGCGCATGAAGAAGCCATGCCGCCAGCGTTCCCGTGCAGAGCCCTACAAGCGCGCCCAGCGCCATTTCAGGCCGCCCCGCCTCCCAGGCTCCCCAGACGATGCCCGCCAGAAACAGCAGTCCCGTCCACGGGGAATTCTGGAACATGACCTGCCCCGCGCCGCGCAGCAGCATGTCCACAATACGCGGCAGCGGATACCTTTTCACTTCTTCGGAATGAATATGCGTCACCGGCCCCATGATACCTCCTTTATCGCAACCCGGAAGATGCCCGGTGTCGTGCGGCGGGCCAGCCGGAAACGACGTTCAGCGCCAGAGAAATTCCGGCGGCAGCGGCCTGCCGAGCACATGCTCCCTCACAAGAGAGCGGAACGCGCGCATGTTCGCCTGCACCTGCTCCACACCGTGACCGAGCACGCGCAGCGCAAGCCCCGCCCCGTTCGGAAGCTCCAGCACGCCAAAGGCAAGGTCCTTCGTCACGCCGCACCCGGCCGCAGCCTTGAGTTCGGACACGAAACGCCGGGGCAGCAGCGCAAACATACTGCCGAAGACCTCAAAGCCCGCCATGACGCCCGCGCCGCAAAAATCCGTAACCCCGGGCTCAAGCACGAGCCGCTCCTCGAAAAGGGGCGCGCCGCCCTCTTCGCGGCAGACATGCATGCCTGCGGAATACAAATCAAAGCCGAAAAGCTCCTCCTCATGATGCCAGCGCCTGCCGGGCATGAGGATTTCCCCGTAGAGAAAACAGGCCGATTCGGGCAGTGTGACCCAGGTGTCCTGCATGTAGCGCGCATGACGATGCAGAATGAGCGGGTCGGGCACATATTCCAGCCAGCTCTCCTCCTCCAGACGGAAGCGCTGAAGATTCGAGGCGTGGTTATGCTCCATTACATGCACCTTGGTGGCGCTCTGTGTGGTGACAAGCGCCCGCGCTCCCTCTCCCGCGTGCACGTCCATGGCGAGGCGGTCACCCTGCACGATGCAGCCCGTGGCCGCTATGGTGATGACGCAGGCCATGCCGGGCTGGCTTTCCTCCCAGTACAGGGCTTTTTGCGCAATGAGCGGGGCGCGCCGGTCGAGGTCGGCTAGCACGGTGCGGCCAAAACGCGCGTCATGCCGGAAATCCAGCCTGAGATAGCCTGCCTTGCCCACGGCGGCGCTTTTCATGGCCAAAGGCTCGTCGCGGTACGGGGCCAGCTCCGCCGCGCCCTCCTCCATGCGCGAGAGCGCGGCGCGGGCCCGGGGAAAGCTGGAACAGTCCGGGCAGAAGGCGGCGTTCATGCGTGCCTCAGGCATGGGCGGCCGCCCCCTTTTCCGCCGAAGCGCCGTCCCCTGCGGGCAGATCGAACAGGGCGTCGCGCATAATCCAGTCGGCCAGCGTGTCGATGTTGCGGCCCGTCATGCAGTTGGTGAACAGAAAGGGCCTGTCCCCGCGCATGCGTCTGGAATCGCGCTCCATGACCTCAAGGCTCGCGCCCACATAGGGGGCGAGGTCTTCCTTGTTGATGACGAGGATGTCCGAACGGCACACCCCCGGCCCGCTCTTGCGCGGAATCTTGTCTCCGGCGGCCACGTCGATGACGTAGATGAAGAAGTCCGCAAGCGCCGGGCTGAAGGTGAGGGTCAGGTTGTCGCCCCCGCTCTCGATGAACACCACGTCGCTGTCGGGAAAGCGCCGCTCAAGGTCCTCCACGGCGGCAAGGTTCATGCTGGGGTCCTCGCGGATGGCCGTGTGGGGGCAGGCTCCGGTTTCCACGCCCACGATGCGCTCGGCCGGCAGCACGCCCGCAAGCTCCCGCTGCACATGCTTCGCGTCCTCGGTGGTCACCACGTCGTTGGTGATGATGAGCGGCCGCACGCCCCGCTTCATGAGCACGGGCACCACGGCCTCGATGACGGCCGTCTTGCCCGAGCCCACGGGTCCGCCGACGCCGATACGGGTGATTTTCTTCATGACATGTTTCTCCTTCGTGCTGGCGGCGAACACGGCGCGTCAGCTCATGAAAAGGCGCACGCGCGCCTGCGTATGAAAAGCCGAAAGTATCTCCGTCATGGGCGCATAGCCCGTCATGCGCTCAAGCGGCGTGGCGAGCGCCGCCTCGCAGAGCTCCTCGAACAGGGCGGAACTTCTGTACAGAACGGCCTGCACGTCGAAATGAGTCACGCGCATGAGCCTGAGCGATGCGTTCAGTATCCCCATGGCCACGCCGTAGAAATAGACGGTGAGCGCCTCCTCAAGCAGCGCGGCCTCCTCTTCCCCGTCCGCACTCCGCACGGGCTGCCCGGCAAAGGATACCGACGAGAAGAGCACCCCGAGCGCCACCGGGTACGAACCCGGCGTACTGCCGCCCTCTATCTGGGAGAGCCAGCGCCGCGTAAGCGGCGTGCCTGTGGTGCGCGCTCCGAGTTCCGCCAGCCTGCGCCCGGTTCTGGTCATCATCTCCCGGAACTCCTCGGGCAGTCTGCGGCGGTACAGGACAAGGTCGATGTTGCGCAGAGAAGCCAGCGTGCCTTCCGCAAGCTCCCCCCCGGCGCTGACGGGGTCGGCGCAGAGCGCGCGCACGGCGCAGGCAAGTCCCACGGCGTCGCCCGTGGAAGCCTGACGCAGCGCGCTTGTCACATACTGCTGAAGCGTGGGTACGTCCCGCACCACGCCCGTCTGCACCGCGGCTTCCAGCGCGCCGGAAAAGGCGAAGGCTCCGGTGGGAAGCATGGAATCGCCGAACTGCAGAAAACGAACAAGGGAAAGGATATTCAACGCGTCCTCCGGGCCGTGCCGCCTCAGGCATGATGATGGTCGTGACGGTGCCCGTGCTCCCTGTCTTCAGCTCCGCCGAAAAGAAGACGCGCCTCTTCGGGGCGAAGACGGTCGCGCACGTCCTCTCCGGAAAGGAAGGAGAACGTCACCCCGGGCACGGCATGCGTGTCCATCACCGCTTCCATGACTCTGCTGTCCGCGGTCATGGGCACATACACCACGCTCTTTTTCACCACGGCGGGCCAGTGCTGGTTGCCGAGCGCGTGCCCCAGGTGCACCGCGGCGCTGAGCGCCTCTTCACGGGGCAGAGCTTCAAGACCTGCGGTATCCACAGCCATCACCGGGCAGAGCCGTATGCGGCAGACCACGGCAAGGCGCTTCTCCCCGTCCCAGTACAGAATGTCGCCGTCGCGCAGAAACGCGCCCCGCTCCAGCGCCACGGCCACGCTGCGGCCGCCGGCGGTTTCCTTGCGCAGACGGTTCTTCTGGGCGTCCCACTGGGAAAGTTCCAGCTCATCCGTCACGGCGTCCTTCAACCTTTCCGCCCATACAGTCTCGGCCCTGTTGCCGAGCACTTTTTCCACAATATCCACGGTGCACCTCCTGAAAAGCTTTTTCCGTTCGGAACGCTTTGCCTTTCAAACCATACGGCCTGTCGTTTCGCGGCAAAAACGCGGTTTTTCCGCTCACTTTTGGCCGGGCGGCGCTGTTAGCCGCCCCGCGTTTCACCTTTTTCAAAGGTAAAACGCTCAAACGTTGAACCTGCGGGAAACCCCGGGCCGGAATCGGCCCGGGATTCAGGACGCGGCCTCAGCTGAAGAAATACAACTGGCCGAGGCTGGCACGCTGCACCGGAGGCACCGTGATATGCCTGCCGTCCACCATGACGGCAAAGGTCTCGGGGTTCACTTCAATGTGCGGCGTCAGGTTGTTGCGCACCATGTCGTGTTTGGTAAGGTTGCGTATGCCGTGCACGGCCTCCACGCGGCTCTTCAGACCGAGCTCTTCCTTGATGCCGCGCGCCACGGCGGCCTGCGAGGTGAAGGTGATGCGGCTTGTCTGCTGCAGAAGGCCGGTGGAGCCGAACATGGGCCGGTAAATGACGGGCTGCGGCGTGGGCAGGGAGGCGTTGGGGTCGCCCATGATGGACCAGGCTATGGTGCCGCTCTTGATGACCATGTAGGGCTTGGCCCCGAAGAACGGCGGCTGCCAGAGCACAAGGTCGGCCACCTTGCCCTTTTCCACGGAACCGATGAGATGCGAGACGCCCTGAATGACGGCCGGGTTGATGGTCACCTTGGCCACATAACGCAGGACGCGGAAGTTGTCGTTGCCGGGCGCGTCTTCCGGAAGCTGTCCTCTGGCCGCCTTCATGGCGCTGGCCGTCTGTATGGCGCGCGTCCAGTTCTCGCCCACACGTCCCATGGCCTGGGAGTCGCTGGCGATGCAGGAAATGGCGCCCATATCGTGCAGCACGTTTTCCGCGGCGATGGTTTCCGGCCGCACGCGGCTTTCGGCGAAGGACACGTCGGACGGTACATTGTGGTTCAGGTTGTGGCAGACCATGATCATGTCGAACAGTTCCGCCTGGGAGTTCACGCCGAAGGGCAGCGTGGGGTTGGTGGAACTCGGCAGCACGTTGGGCTGTCCGGCCACGCGGATGATGTCCGGCGCATGTCCGCCGCCCGCGCCTTCGGTATGGAAGGTATGGATGACGCGGCCTTCCATGGCGGCTATGGTGTCTTCCACATAGCCCGCTTCGTTCAGGGTATCGGTGTGGATGGAGACCTGCACGTCCATCTTGTCCGCCACGGAGAGCGCCGCGCGGATGATGGCGGGCATGGCGCCCCAGTCCTCATGAATCTTGAAGCCGCAGGCACCGGCCTCAATCTGTTCGCGCAGGGGGGCTTCGTTGTAGGCGTGGCCCTTGCCCAGTATGCCGAGGTTCACGGGCAGGCCCTCCGCCGCCTCCAGGAAGCGGTGAATGTTCCACGCGCCGGGGGTGATGGTGGTGCCGTTGGTACCGTCGGAGGGACCGATACCGTCTGCGCCTGCTGGGGGCAGACCAGATGCACATGGGCGTCGATGCCGCCCGCGGTGAGAATGAGATGTTCGCCGGAAATGGCGTCGGTGGAGTTGCCGACCACGAGGTTCGGGTCCACGTTGTCCATCACCGCGGGATTGCCCGCCTTGCCTATGCCCGCAATGCGGCCGTCGCGTATGCCCACGTCCGCCTTGATGACGCCCTGCACGGCGTCGATGATGGTGGCATTGGTGATGACGAGGTCGAGAACGCCGTTGTCGCGGGGGGAATGGTTGTCCCCGCCCATACCGGCGCGCAGGGTCTTGCCGCCGCCGTAGATGACCTCGTCGCCGTAACCGCGCAGATCCTTTTCAATCTCCACATAGAGGTCCGTATCGCCGAGCCTGATCTTATCGCCCACGGTGGGGCCGTACAGGCTGGAATATTCCTGTCTTGAAATCTGGGGCATGTCGCAATCCTTGGGTTAGACGGATGTGGCGTTTTTGAAACCGAGGGCTATGGCCTTTTCCACGTTGATGGGCTTTGCGTGCACATCCCCGGCCCAGGAATCCACAAGGTTGTTGAAGCCGTAGGTGTTGCACAGCCCGCCGAAGGGTACCAGGGACACGGTTTTCTCATCCCCCGGCTCAAAGCGGACGGCCGTGGTGGAGGGAATGTTCAGT
>CASFUJ010000043.1 GCA_949297645.1 uncultured Desulfovibrionaceae bacterium | reverse complement strand
GTATGACAACGGTATGGCCTCCTTCAATTCCCGCCAGTACCAGGCTGCGCTGCGCTCCTTCAGCGACTTCACCAAGACCTACCCCAAGAACAAGCTGGTTTCCAATGCCTGGTTCTGGCAGGGAGAATGTCAGTATCAGATGAAGAACTATGCCGAAGCCGCGCTGGCCTATGAAAACGTGATTTCCGGCTATCCCAACAGCGTGAAGGCTCCGGCTTCCTATCTGAAGCAGGGCATGTCCTTCCTTCAGCTCAACAAGAAGGCCGCGGCCAAGCAGCGTCTGACCGAGCTGACGCGCAAGTTCCCCAAGGCTCCCGAAGCCGCCCGCGCCAAGCAGATTATCAAGCAGAACAAGCTGTAGTTCTTCAAAAAACGTGAGTTTTCTTCATGCCTTTGCACGGTTTTCCGGCAGAGGCCGCAGACAGCGCCCGGTCCCGTTTTCGGCAGCCGGGCGTTTTTTCTGTGCCGGGTACGCCTTCGATCATACGATGTTGCCGGACTGCGGACCGAAAAGCAGTGTGGCGTGAGCGACACGAAGGCGCGCTTCGCAACCGGCGTGTTTCCGGAAGGGAAGACGGTTGTCCGCGTTTGCAGGCTGGAGCTTCGAAGGGCGAATCGTTTCGTTCTCCCGCCGACGCTTCATGACGGACTCTGGAACGAAGGCGGGCGCTGAGCTGGTCTTGCCGATATGGTTTTTCTCCACAGGAGGAGAAAAAGGGGAGCGTGGGACGGCTGTTTCCGTATTGCCGCGACGGAAGGCGGGAGCGCGTGGAAGTACCGCGTGAGGGCGGGGACCTCTTTGTACGGGAGCGACTGCTGCGGGAGAGGGGCTGGCCGAAGAGGCAGAGGGCCGCTCTTGGCAACGGGGGAAGAATCGGCTATGATATCCCGTTTTCTCAAGATATGTCTTCCTTTTTTCTTTATTATCATCAGGATTCGTCTATGCCCGATAGCATAAAAAATGACGAGGAGCTTCAGATTACGGCTCCCGAAGATTCCCTTCCGCCCTGCACGCTGGAAGAGCTGCCCGAAGCCATGCAGCTCGCCTGCGCCCGCGCGGGCTGGACGCGACTCATGCCCGTACAGGCGCATACGCTGCCCTATCTCATGGCCGGGCGCGACATCATGGTGCAGTCCCGCACGGGCAGCGGCAAGACCGGCGCCTATCTTCTGCCGCTTTTTTCCCTGCTGGACGCGGAAGAAAAGAAGCCGCAGGCTCTTATTCTCGCGCCTACGCGCGAGCTGGCAAGCCAGGTGGAGCACGAGGCCCGCACCCTGTTCGAAGATACGGGCATTGACGTTGCCGCGCTGTACGGCGGCGTGGGGTACGGCCGTCAGCTTGAAGCGCTTCGCTCCGGTGTGCAGATCATCGTGGGTACGCCCGGTCGCGTGCTGGACCATCTTCTGCGCCGCACGCTTTCGCTGGACGCCCTGCGGGCTCTTATTTTCGATGAAGCCGACCGTATGCTTTCCATCGGCTTCTATCCCGACATGAAGGAAATCCAGCGCTATCTGCCGAAGCGGGCCTTGCTTTCCACGCTTTTTTCCGCCACCTATCCCCAGCATGTGCTGAATCTCGCCGGGGAATTCCTGCGCGACCCGCAGATGCTCAGCCTCTCGCAGGGGCAGGTGCATGTGGCCACCATCCAGCATCTCTATGTGGAATGCGGGCGCATGGACAAGGACCGTACGCTGGTGCGTCTCATGGAAACCGAGAATCCCACCTCGGCCATCATTTTCTGCAACACGAAGTCCAACGTGCACTATGTGACGGCCGTGCTCAAGGGATTCGGCTACAATGCCGACGAACTTTCCGCCGACCTTTCGCAGAACAGGCGCGAAGAAGTGCTCGCCCGCCTGCGCGAGGGCAGGGTGCGTCTTCTCGTGGCCACGGACGTGGCGGCCCGGGGTATCGACATCCCCGCGCTCTCCCATGTGTTTCTGTATGAGCCGCCGGAAGACCGCGAATCCTACATCCACAGGGCGGGCCGCACCGGTCGTGCAGGAGCCGCCGGTACCGTGATTTCCCTTGTGGACATCATGGAGAAGATGGAGCTCCAGCGCATCGCCTCCTTTTATCGCATCGACCTTGTGCCGCTGGCCAATCCCACGGACGAGGAAGTGGCTCTTGCGGCAGGACGCCGGGAAACCGCGCTGCTTGATGCGCGCCGCAGAGCCTGCACCGGCCTTCAGCTGGAGCGGGCCCGCCGGTATCTTTCTCTGGTGAAGGACATGGCCCAGAGCGAGGACGAAGACCAGCTTCTTCTGCTGGCGCTTCTGCTGGATGCCGATTATCAGCGCAGCCTCGGTATGGAGCAGTCGTTGCCCCGTACCCGTGCCGAACGCGAGGCCGGGCGCGAGGAAGGACGCCGCAGACGTCGTGAAAGAAGCGATGCTTCGCAGGAAGGCGAAGGGGGAGAGAAATCCTCCCGCAGACGCAGGAACCGAAAGGAGCAGGGAGAGCCTGTGGATGGCGCGGCTTCGGAGGAGAGAACCGATGCCGCCGGACACGAATCTTCTTCCGGCAGCCCGGCGGAAACGCCGCAGGAAGGCGAGGGGCGCAGACGCCGCCCGCGCCGTCGTTCCCGTCGTCGCTCCACGCAGGATGCGGCCGGCGAAGGCGGGCAGAGCGCTGAGCAGACGCCTTCTTCGACGGACGTCGCGGAGTAGCGGACCGTGCGCATACCCGTCACTGTGGTCGATGCCCAGGCGGGCAATGCAAGCCCCGAGGCGCTGGTCACGACGTTTGAGTCGCTGCTTGCGGAAACGGACGTCGAGGGCTTTTTCAGCCTGCTTGGTATCGGCCGATTCTCCCTCTCCCGGAAGAAACGCATGCAGCCGGTGTTCACGGCCCTGTGCGCAGGGCTTTGGCATCTGGCTCTGCAGCGGGCCGTTCCCGACCGCTGCGATGAGGCCTACGGGCGGTATCTGGATTCGCTCTGGCCGAAGGTGAGGGACGCCGACGCCTACATGGTGCTTGTGCGCGACATGGCCAGGTTCCTTCCCGAACGCGGCGGCGAAAACTTCACGCCCACGGCGCGGGAGGTCTTCCGCCGGGTCGGAAGAGAGCCCGACCAGGCGGCGCTTGTGGGCATGGCGCTCTTTCTGCGTCGTCTGTACGATTATTTTTTCAACCATCTCATGTAACAGGAATCACTATGCCTCAGTACGGCGATCTCGTCATTCTGGCTTCTCCCCGCGGCAAGCGTCACATCTACCGCATGGAGGAAGGGCACGATCTGCACACGCAGGACGGCGTCATGCGCGCTGCCGATGTGGTGGCCGCAGAGTTCGGCTCCGAAGTGCGCACGGCCATGGGCGTGCCTTTCCGTCTTGAGAAGCCCCAGCTTTACGACCTTGTCATGGGTATCAAGCGCCAGACGCAGATCATGTATCCCAAGGACATGGGACTTATCTGCTTCAAGCTCGGCGTGGGCAACGGCCGCACCATTCTCGAGGCCGGTTCCGGCTCCGGCGGTTTCACCATCGCGCTTTCGTGGTTTTCCGGTCCGAACGGGCATGTGCACAGCTTCGAGGCGCGCGAGGAATTCCACAAGCTGGCGAAGCGTAACGTGGCATGGGCCGGCGTGGGCGACAACGTCACCTTCCATCTGCGCGACATCGCGGACGGTTTCGGTATCGACGAGCCGGACGTGCTGAACGGGCAGAAAGGCGACGCGCTTTTTCTCGACGTGCGCACGCCGTGGGAATATCTTGACGCCGCGCGTGAAGCGCTCGTGCCCGGCGCGCCCATCGCCTTCCTGCTGCCCACGGTGGAGCAGGTTTCTGAGCTCATCACGGCTCTTGAAATCGGCCCGTTCGAGGAAACGGAAGTGTGCGAGATTCTGGTAAGACCGTGGAAAGTGGTGCCCGGTCGCCTGCGCCCCGCCGACCGCATGAGCGCCCATACCGCGTTTCTCGTATTCACCAGAATCCAGGAGCGCAGCGCCGACTGGGACGCCCGTATTCCGCTGGGAACCCGCGAGCGCAAGCAGGAGGCTGCCCGTCAGGCCCGTCTTGCCGTCGCGCGCGGTGAAGACCCGGAGAGCGTGGATTACGATATGTAGCCGGAGGGTCGGCAGGACTTTCTGAAGGGGCCGTCTGACGAAGCTCTTCCCGAACTGCCGTGGGAGAACAGACGCTCCGGCGGAGGTAACCGGCGCCGTGTTTCTCCGGGGCCGTTTCTCCGGCAGAGAGAAGCCCACCCATGCGGGCGAAACGCCCGGCAAAGTCTCTTCCCGCAGCCGGAAAGGGCAGAGCGCCGTCTCTGGAGACGGAGGCATGCGGACGTATCAGCCTTCCCCTGTCGGGTCTTTTCATAACGGGGCGGGCGGAACTGTCGGCGGGGCGGGATGGACGGAAAACGGTTGAACCGTCGTTTGGCGGGCGCGTTTTCCGTTTTGCCGGACTTGCGGGGCCTTCGAAGCGGGCAAAGGCGGGAGACCTGCGCATACTGCCGGAAAACGGACGACGCCGACCTGCCTTTCGGCGCGGTCAACGACCTGCGGCCGGACGCTTTTTGCAGAACGTGTTCCATCCCGCTTTGCGGCGCGGCCGGAGCCGGAGGGGGGGGCGAGGGCATGCCCGAATCTTCGGAAAAGACGTTCCGTGAACGGAAGAACCCGCCTCATCCGTACCGCAAGGCGGACGCAGTATTTTCATCTGTCACCACAACACGGGGAATATCCCCGGATACACTGTCATGAACATCACCATCCAGAATCTTTCCAAGTCTTACGGCGGCCGCGACATCTTCCATGATTTTTCCCTGGATATCGTGGACGGCATGCGTCTTTGCGTATGCGGTCCCAACGGCACGGGCAAGTCCACGCTGCTGCGCATGCTGGCGGGCGTGGCCGCGCCGGACGGCGGGCGTGTCATCATTCCGCGCGAATGCCGTGTGGGCTATGTGGAGCAGATACTGGACGAAGACACGCTGGACGTGCCGCTTCTGGAATGGGTACAGGCGGCGCTGCCCGACTGGGGTGACTTCTGGCAGGAATGGGAAAAGGCGCAGGCATCCGGCGACGAGGCGGCCATGAACCGTCTCATGGCGAGGCAGCACGACCTTGAGACGCGCTACGGCTACAATCCCGAACAACGCGCGCAGACCGTGCTTTCCGGTCTCGGCTTTTCGAAGGAAAAGTGGAATCTTCCCATCCGGCAGCTTTCCGGCGGCTGGAGGGAACGGACCAAGCTCGCACGCGTGCTCACCGCCGGGGCGGACGTGCTCTTTCTCGACGAACCGACCAACCATCTGGACCTCGAGGCCGTGGAATGGCTGGAAGAGTTCCTCATGGAATTCAAGGGAATCCTTGTTTTCGTGGCGCATGACCGCGTGTTCATGGACCATGTGGGCACGCACGTTCTGTATCTCGGCACGTCCAGACCAGTGTTCCGCAAGTGCTCCTACACCAAGTTTCTGGAACTTCAGGAGGAAATCGAGGAGCAGAAGGAGCGTGAGGCAAAGCAGATAGCCGATGAGATAGCGCACAAGATGGACTTCGTGCGCCGTTTCAAGGCCAAGGCCACCAAGGCGAGACAGGCCGGTTCGCGCCAGAAGCAGGCGAAGAAGCTGGAAAAGGAGCTGGAACAGTTCCGTCCGGAGCCCAAAAGACGCGAGCTTTCCTTCAAATGGCCCGAGGCTGCGCCCTCGGAAAAGGTGGTGCTTTCCACGGCGGAGCTGGCCTTCCATTTTCCGGACGGCACCACGCTGTGGCCGCCGCTCACCTTTTCGCTGTTCCGCGGACAGCGTGTGGGCCTTGTGGGACATAACGGCTGCGGCAAGTCCACCCTGCTTAAGATTCTTGCGGGCAGGCTGGCCCGTACGGGCGGAACGCTCACCATGGGTTCTTCCACGCGCATGGGCTATTACAGCCAGCAGCAGGCCGAAACGCTGGACCTCGGCGGTACGGTGCTCGGTGAAATGCGCCGTCTGTCCGACCCGCATACTTCGGAAGAGGAGCTCATGAGCGTGCTCGGCCTGTTCATGCTCGGTCAGGGCTATTTCGACAGAGCTGTGGACTCTCTTTCCGGCGGCGAGCGCAGCAGGCTGGTGCTGGCGCTGCTTTTTCTGCGCCGCTGCAATTTCCTCGTGCTTGACGAACCGACCAACCATCTGGATCTTGAAAGCCGCGATGCGCTGGTGGAGGCTCTGGAAGCCTTTGACGGCACGCTGCTGGTGGTGGCGCACGACAGGCACCTTCTGACCGAGGCCGTGGACGAAATATGGGCCGTGGACGAGAAGGGCATCACCGTCTATAAGGAAGGTTTTGCCCAGTATGACGCGGCGCGGCGCGCCGCCCGCGTCGCGGCAAAGCAGGAGAGCTCTCCTGCCGCCTGTGCCGCTCCCGCAGGCAAACCCGGTCCCGGCGTCGGGCTTTCCCGCGAGGACCTCAAACGGCTCAAGCGCGAGCAGGCGGAACAGCGCAACGCGCTCTACAAGAAGCTGAAGCCCCTTCAGGCGCAGTATGAGAAGCAGGAAAAGGTGCTGGAAGAAGTGCTCGCCCGTCATGACGAGGTGGAAAAACTGCTTGCCGATCCGGACGTGTATGCCGACGGAGCCAGAGCCACGGAGCTTCTCAAGGAGTTTCATACCCTTGAGGAGCGCTCCGAAAGAGAGCTTGAGACTCTCGGCGAACTTGAGGCGAAGATTGCGGAACTGGAAGCGGAGCGTGCGGCCCTTTCTCTTGACGGCGGCGACTAGACGGGGGCTGAGGCCGTGCCGGGACGCAGGCGGGAGAAAGCTCAGGAGTAAGGAGCATCTGAGGTCCTGTCTGCCCGTCGGGACAGCTTTTGAGACGGGGACTTGCGGAAGCTGGGCCTTCGGCGCAGATTTCAGCGCCTGTCTCCCGCGCAGGACAGGAGAAAAACGGACGTTTCCATAAAGTGTCGCTTGTCATGGTGGAGGCGGAGACTGCAAAGCATAATCTGACAGTGTGGTGCAGGAAAATATTTCGCTGTCATCATATTGCCTCAGTTCTGTGCGATTGTGGGGCCTGTGCCGTGAGAATGGCGGTGCTTCACTGATTTTTTTCTGGAAATTTTTTCAGGAAAGGGAGACTATCGGACGTGACGCAGGTATTCGGTCCCGTTTCTCTTTTCATCGTGGAGCAGCCGTGATCGATCAGAAGTATTTGCAGTGTCATTTTTTCAGCTCGCAGACCAAGGACGGGAACATGCACAGAAAGAAGCCGCAGTCCGGCAGGGTGTATCGCATCGGGGAAGCTGCCCGTGCGTTGAACCTTCAGACAAGCGTGCTTCGTTTCTGGGAGGGGGAGTTCCCGGGCCTTCAGCCCGTGCGTACGCCCAAGGGGCAGCGCCTTTACACGGAAAGCGACATGGCGCTGCTGCACAAGATTCGTTCCCTGCTCCATGAGCAGGGCATGACCATCGAAGGCGCCCGCCGCGTTCTTGCAGGGGAGGCCATGCCGGAACTCGCCGAGGCTCTTTCCGTGCGCCCTGTACCTCCCGCACAGAACGATGCGGAGGTGCTGCATGACATTCTGCGGGAGCTTGTCGATGTGCGCGCCATGCTTTCCGCCAACCTGTCCAAGGAGAACCGTTCATGATACTTTCCCCGTCCCTTCTTTCCGCCGACTGTGGAACTCTGGCAGAAACCCTGAGAGAGCTTGAAGCTGCCGGCGTGAAGTGGGCGCATTGGGACGTGATGGACGGGCATTTTGTGCCCAACATCACATTCGGACAACATGTCATCAAAGGCCTGCGCCATGCGTCGGGTCTTTTTTTTGACGTACATCTCATGATTGAGCAGCCGGAACGCTACCTCGCCGATTTCAAGGCCGCGGGAGCGGACATGCTTGTGGTGCATGCGGAGTCCACGCTTCATCTCCAGCGTACGCTTGCGGAAATACGCCGCCTCGGTATGAAGGCCGGCGTCGCACTCAATCCAGCCACGCCTCTTTCCGTACTGGATTATGTGCTGGACGATGTGGATATGGTACTTATCATGAGTGTGAACCCTGGATTCGGGGGACAGAAATTTCTGCCCGCGACCTTCCGCAAGGTGGCGGAACTGCGGGCGAAACTCAATGCCGCCGGCAGGGCCGACTGCCTTGTGCAGGTTGACGGCGGCGTGAACATCGAAAACACCGGGGCACTGGTGGAAGCAGGCGCGAACGTGCTGGTTTCCGGTTCCGCCTTTTTCGGCCATCCTCCCTTCAGCGAACGTCTCGCCGCCTTCATGGCCGCGGCCCGCTGAGCTTTTCCCGTCATCTTCAAGGAGACAGCTTTTATGCCTACCCGTGCAGAACTTGCCAACGCCATCCGCGCCCTTTCCATCGACGCCATTGAAAAAGCCAAATCCGGTCATCCCGGCGCCCCCATGGGCATGGCCGACATGGCCGAGTCGTTGTGGCGCGGCTTTCTGAAGCATAATCCTGCCGATCCCGCCTGGCCTGACCGCGACCGTTTCGTGCTGTCCAACGGCCACGCGTCCATGCTGCTCTATGCGCTGCTGCATCTTACCGGATACGACCTTTCCATGGACGATATCCGTAACTTCCGCCAGCTCGGCACGAAGACTCCCGGTCATCCCGAGTTCGGTGTGACGCCCGGTGTGGAAATGACCACCGGTCCTCTCGGACAGGGGATTTCCACGGCTGTGGGCATGGCCCTTGCCGAACGCATGCTGGCTCACACCTTCAACCGCGAAGGTTTCCCCGTGGTGGACCACTACACCTGGGTGTTCCTCGGAGACGGCTGCCTCATGGAAGGCGTGGCGCAGGAAGCCTGCTCGCTTGCCGGTACCTGGAAGCTCGGCCGCCTCATCGCGCTCTATGACGACAACGACATCTCCATTGACGGCAAGGTCGAAGGCTGGTTCACCGACGATACCCCCGCCCGCTTTGAGTCCATGGGCTGGCATGTGGTCAGAAGCGTGGACGGACATGACGCCGAGGCCGTGGATATGGCCATCCGTCAGGCCATGGCCGTGACGGACAAACCCTCTCTCATCTGCTGCAAGACCGTCATCGGTCGCTTTGCTCCCACCAAGGCGGGCACCGCCTCCTGCCACGGCTCTCCGCTCGGTGCGGAAGAGGCCGCGGCCGCCCGCGCCGCCATGGGCTGGACGGCCGAGCCCTTCACCGTGCCGGAAGACATCCGCTCTGCGTGGGACGCCCGCGAGAAGGGCGCCGCCGCTCAGAAGGCATGGGAAGACATGTTTGCCGCCTATGCTTCCGCCTATCCCGAGCTTGCCGCCGAGTTCAGACGCCGCATGGCCGGAGACCTTCCCGCCGCATGGCCTGATGCCGCCCGTATGGCCGTAGAGGCCGCCATGGCGGAAACCAAGGATATGGCCACCCGCGTGGCGGGCAAGAACGCCCTTACCGTCATCGCGCCCGTGCTTCCGGAACTTGTGGGCGGCTCTGCGGACCTCAGCGGTTCCGTCGGTACCGAATACAAGGGCGCAAGGACGCTGAACGCGGCCGATTATTCCGGCAACTACATCCACTACGGGGTGCGCGAGTTCGGCATGGGCGCCATCATGAACGGCCTTCAGCTGCACGGCGGATTCCTTCCCTATGCGGGCACGTTCTTCGTCTTTTCCGATTATGCCAAGAGCGCCATACGTTCCGCCGCCATCATGAAGCGCCGCGTCGTCTGGGTACTCACGCACGATTCCATCGGCGTGGGCGAGGACGGCCCCACCCATCAGCCCGTGGAGCAGATTGCCGCGCTCCGCATGACGCCCGGCGTGCAGGTCTGGCGTCCGTGCGACAGTACCGAGGCCGCCGTGGCCTGGACGCAGGCCGTGGAATACAAGGAAGGCCCCGTCTGCCTCGTCATGAGCCGTCAGAACCTTCCGCAGCTGGGCCATGACGAAGAACATCTGGCCGGTATCCGCCGGGGCGGCTATGTGCTGAAGGATTGCGAGGGCGAACCGGAACTCATTTACATTGCCACGGGTTCCGAAGTGCACCTTGCCGTTCAGGCCGCTGAAGTCCTTTCTGCGCAGGGCCGCCGCGTGCGCGTGGTGTCCATGCCTTCCTGCGAGGTGTTCGACGCGCAGGACGCCGCCTACCGTGAATCCGTGCTTCCTTCCGCCGTGCGTGCCCGCGTGGCGGTGGAAGCTCAGAGCGCCGCGTGGTGGTGGAAGTATGTGGGACTTGACGGTCGCGTCGTAGGTATGGGAAAATTCGGAGCTTCCGCTCCGGCGGGAAAGCTGTTCCCTAATTTTGGCTTTACGGTAGAAAACATTGTGCAGCAGGCTCTTGACCTGCTGTAAGGAAAGGAGACAACCCTATGAAAGCACTGACCATGAATGATGTGGACATGAAGGGCAAGCGCGTTGTCATGCGCGTGGACGTGAATGTCCCCATCCACGACGGCGTCATCACCAGCGACAAGCGCATCCGCGCCGTGCTGCCTACCATCAAGAAAGCGCTGGACGCTGGCGCGGGCGTTATTCTTCTCGCCCATCTGGGGCGCCCCACCGAAGGCGAATTCGAAGAGAAGTTCTCCCTGCGTCCCGTGGCTGCCCACATGGGCAAGCTGCTCGGCATACCCGTAGAATTCTGCGCCGAACCTCTGAACGGCGTGGAATGCAAGCCCGGTCAGGTGGTGCTTTGCGAGAATGTGCGCTTCTTCAAGGGGGAAAAGAAGAATAACGAAGAGCTGGCCGCGAAGTACGCCGCCATGGGCGACATCTATGTGATGGACGCCTTCGGCGCCGCCCATCGTGCCCAGGCCTCTACCGAAGGCGCGCTGCGCAAGGCTCCCGTGGCCGTGGCCGGCCCGCTCATGTTTGCGGAAATGGAAGCCGCCACGAAGCTGCTCGACAATCCCGAACGTCCGCTCTTTGCCATCATCGGCGGTTCCAAGGTGTCCACCAAGCTCACCGTGCTTGAGAACCTGCTCAAGCATGTGGACGGCCTCATCGTGGGCGGCGGCATCGCCAACACCTTCCTTGAAGCCGCGGGCTTCAATATGGGTTCCTCCCTTGTGGAAAAGGACCTCATTCCTGAAGCCAAGCGCCTCATCGACATGGCGAAGGAGCGCAACGTCATCCTGCCTCTGCCCACCGACGTGGTGGTGGCCCCCAGCTTTGAGCGCGCTTCCGAAGCCGTGACCAAGAAGGTTTCCGAACTTTCCGCCGAAGACTGCGCCTTCGACATCGGCGAAGAAACCGTGAAGGAATACGCGAAGCTTCTGGCCGACGCCCGCACCATAGTATGGAACGGCCCCGTGGGCGCGTTTGAAACCGTGCCCTTCGACAAGGGCAGCCGTGCTCTGGCCGACATCCTCGCCGATTCCGACGCCTACACTCTGGTGTGCGGCGGCGATACCGTGGCCGCTGTGGAAGCCTTCGGCGTGGCCGCGAAGATGGGGTACCTCTCCACCGGCGGCGGCGCTTTCCTTGAAGTGCTCGAAGGCAAGACTCTGCCCGCCGTGGCCGCTCTTGCGGACGTGGCCTCGAAGTAGGAAAAGCGTTTTTTCCCGCATGACCTGACAATAAAGGCCGCTTTCTTTTGGGAAGGCGGCCTTTTGTCATGTCTGGATGAGAAGGAACGGTCGAAGGAGACGGTTACGATACGTCTTTTCCGGAGAGGATCGAAGCCGTATCTTCGGCCCGGCTTTCCTTTTTCCTGACCACAAAGAGCTGAATATAGCGGTTGCGGCTGGTCTGGAGGAGGAAGCGTTCTTCCACATGCAGTTCGCTTTGGGAAATCACGGCCGGAGGCGTGGTATCGGTGTCGAGCAGAAGGAAGGTCTGTTCCGGCACGTCGTTCAGGGAGGTTATTTTTGCGGTGTCCCTGCCGATTTCCCATTCTTCCGTGGGGGCGAAGGCGTCAAAGGAATAACAATGCATTCCTTCAAGGCGCGGCAGCGTACGAATTTCTTCCAGAGAACAGGTGGGCGGCGTCTTCTGAACCACGGGACGGGTGGAGCCCATGCGGAAGGCGGCAAAGACCACGCAGA
>CASFUJ010000042.1 GCA_949297645.1 uncultured Desulfovibrionaceae bacterium | reverse complement strand
CGCAGATAGGAGTTCGGCGTCGATTTGTCGGCTTTCATGCTGGGCAGAATGAAAGCGATGTCCGTGCCTTTTTCCATCAGGCCCTGCGTTATGCCGTAGCAGGCAGTGCCCAGACCGCCGCTGATATGCGGCGGAAATTCCCATCCAAGCATCAGAACGCGCATATGGTATCCCCCGTGTTGTCGGATTGATGAAAAGCTTTGTCAGCGGAGTTCAGGGCCTTGATTCTGAAAGGACTCCAGCCAGCGTTTCCATTCTTCCGTGTTGGATTGTTGGACAAGCAGCAGCAGGCGCAGCGCTTCGGCCGAGCTCCACGCCTGCGCAATGCAGCCTCCCGGCGTATGGGGCTCCTGCCCGTCGAAAATTTCAGAAATGCTTCCCAGTCCGGCTTCGCCGAGATGGAAGGCGAAAAGAGGCGTGAGCGTGTCGAGAGCCTCGCGTACGGCCTTGGGCGTACGGGCCGTCTTCACCACGGCGTCCATGTACGCGCCGAGAGGCCACGGCCACACGGTGCCCTGATGATAGGCGTTATCCCGCAGGTTCTGCGTGCCGCGGCACACGGGGTGATAGTCCGCATCGGAGGGGGCGATGGTGCGCAGGCCGAAGGGCGTGAGCAGGTTTTCGCGCACGCATTTCACCACGGCGGCCTGCACTTTCTGCGGCAGGGGCGAGTTCGGCACGGCCACGGCGAAAATCTGATTCGGACGGATGTGGCGGCCCGGTCCCTCCTCGGGATGCCAGGTGTCGTACAGACCGCCGCCCATGAGCTCGGCATCGTCTTCCGAAGGACGAAACACGCGGTTGAAGGCCCTTTTCAGGCGCGGCAGCAGGGCGGTCTGCTCAGGCGCTTTTTCCCCGAAGGCTTCGGCGAGCTCCCCGGCAAAGCAGAGCGCGTCGTACCAGAGGGCGTTGAGCTCCACGGCGCAGCCGTGACGCGGCGTGACGGGCACGCCGTCTACGGAGGCGTCCATCCAGGTGAGCTGCGTTTTCGCATTGCCCGTATGCAGCAGGCCTTCCTCGTCGGCAAAGACCAGCATGTCGCCGTTTTCGTCGGGCATGGTGCCGGCGGCGAAGTTGCGGAGAATCTCCTTGATGACGGGCCAGCAGGTTCTTTTGATGAAGGGCATTTCCTTCGGGCAGGCGAGGGCCAGACGGTGCACGGCCAGAACGTACCACAGAGAGGCGTCGGCGGAGTTGAAGGCGGCCTCCTTGTTGCCCGCGCCGATGAGGTTGGGCACGAGACCGTTTTTCACCGTGCCCTTTATCTGGCGCAGTATGGCCTTACCTTCCTTCAGTCTGCCGGAGCAGAAGGTGAGCCCGGGCAGGGCGATGAAGGTGTCGCGTCCCCAGGGGCCGAACCAGTGATAGCCCGCGGGCACCACGGCTTCGCCGCCCGCGGTGATGAGGAAGCGGTCGTTCTCGCGGCGCAGATGTTCGAGAAGCGCCTGCTTGAACACGGGCTTCGGCGCGCCGGCGGCGTGGCGTTCCCACAGCGCTTCCGGCACTTCACGCAAAGGTTCCGTTCCGGCGGAAAGCCAGAGAGGATGGCCGACGCGCACGCTTCCGGAAAATTCTCCGGGCATGACGAGGTCTTCCTCGAAGTCGTAGCCGCGCTCCTTCTCCACGGGATAGAGCACCTTGTAATACCAGTCGGGAGCGGAGGAAAACGTGGAAGGCTGAAGTCCGGCATGGGAGATTTGCATGACGAGTTCCGGAATCTCCTCATCATAATGGAATGAGAAGCCGGGGAAGCCTGCGTACTCCATGCCGAGACTGTGGACGCCGGACATCCTGACGGTATCGGCGGAAGAAAGATGGTTGATGTTGCGGCCGTTGACGAGGGGGCGGATGACAAGGCGCAGTTCCCCTGTTTCACGGGCGGCGGGAGTATCGGCAAGGGCGTAACGGATAAGCAGACGGGAGGAGGTTCTGTCGAGAATGAGGGAACGGTACAGGGTAATTTCTTCCTCGCCTTCGCCGGAGAGGCGGAAGGCGAAGGTCACGCCGTCGTGGCTGCAGGTGACGTCATGCAGGAAACGCCAGCCTTCCGGATAGACGACACCGGGGTGCATACGGCTGGAAAGAGGGATGTTGCGGCCGTTCAGCACGATGGAGTCCTCGAGGGTGGAGAGAAGCATATAACGCCCCGAGGTGGTCTGTACGGCCAGAAGTCCATGATAGCGGCGTGTGTTGCATCCCTTTACGGTACCGGAGGCGTAGTCGCCCCGGCCGTTCGTAAGGAGCCATTCCCGGCTCGTGTCGTTTGTGGGGTGTGCCGCATCTGGACGAATATGATATTCCATGAGAAACTCTGAGGTGTTGGAGTCCTGCCCGTGAGGAATGAAGGAAACGCGTCCGGGTCTCTGACGCGCGGCGCCGGTATGGCAGTGGTCTTTCAAGAAATGGTGAAGGAAGGAGCGTACCCGCTTTTTCAGGCCGCGAAAAGCCCCTTGCCCGTGAGAATGATACCCCGTTTGTCCGGGCATGGCAACGTTGCGGGGCCTGTGCCGTCCGCGTGGTCAGGCAGGGAGATTTGGCATGAATATGCTTGTCGCAGACATAGGTGGAACGCAGGCGCGCTTTTACAGGTTCTCCTGTGAACACGGAGAGATATCCATAAGGGAGGGAGTGGTCCTTTCCTCCTGCTGCACCTCGTTCGGAGCGCTGCTTGAGAACGTCGTCTCAAGCTGGCCGGAGCAGGGAAAAATGTTGAAAAATATCTCTCTGCTGATTTTTGCGGCGGCCGGACCGGTGAGAGAGGGCCGCATTATCATGACGAACGCCGCTTTTTCGGTGGAAGAGAGCGCGGCGAGGGCGTATTTTCCGGGAGCGCGCTGCCTTGTCATGAACGATTTTGAGGCCCAGGCATGGGCCTGTCTCTCGCCCGCCATGAAGGAGGCCCTTCTTCTGCTGCCGGGGCGCGGCGTGTTCGCCTGCGGGGAAGGGCGCTTTTGCGCCCTTTCCGGACGGATGGGCGACAGGGCGCCCGTGGCGGTGACGGGAGCGGGAACGGGACTCGGCGCGGCGTGGCTTGTTCCGGCGCGGAGCGGCGGGGTGGAGGCCTTCGTGCTGCCTTCCGAGGCGGGACACATGGCCTTTCCCTTCGAAGGGGAAGAGGAGCGCGCCTTCGCCTCCTTTCTGGAGGCGCGGCACGGCGGGCCGGTCACGGCGGAACACGTCCTTTCCGGCCCGGGGCTTGCGCTGCTTTACGAGCATCTTTCCGGCCGCGCGCAGGAGCCTGCGCTTTTTACGCGGAAGGAGGATTTTGCCGCTTCCGCGTGCTGCGCCCTCTTTGCCCGTTTTTACGGGCGCTTCTGCCGCACGGCGGCGCTTTCGCTTCTGCCGCAGGCCGTGGTGCTGACCGGGGGCGTTGCGGGCAGAACGCCGGAACTGGTGCTGCACCCTGAATTTTCCCGCGAGTTTCTCCGGGCGAAAGGCGCGCAGAAGGACTTTCTGGCACAGGTGCCCGTGTGGTTGAACCGTCATCCGCAGGCCGGCCTGTGGGGAGCGGCCCGGGCAGGCGCGGCGTTTGCCGCAGCATAGGCGCGTCTCGGAAAGCGGGAGGAAGGGGCGGCGGAGCGCTTCCCGTCCTGCCGGAGAAGGTCCGCATGCTTTTGCGTCGCCGTTCTGCTGCGGTGCGTCCGCGAGTTTTCCCGGGCGCGCAGAAGCGTACGATGTGCACGTCATGGACATGTAGGAAAAAGTTTTCCCGGGCGCGCGTTGCCGGGAGCGTCTGCCGCCGGAGGCAGGGGCGTCCTGTTTCCGGCGGCTTGGCGGAAGAGGGGGTTTCTGACGCGCATCGTTTCAGGAGCGCCCGGTGCGCAGGCGTCGGCCTGATAATCCTCATGGAGAAGAAGATATGTTTGATGAAAACGATACCCTGGTGCGGGCGCTTGCCCTTGCTCTGCGCAGGCGCGGCCTGACCTGCGCCACGGCGGAATCCTGTACCGGCGGGCTTGTGGGCGCGCTGCTCACGGCGCTGCCCGGCTCTTCCGACTGGTACCTCGGCGGCGTGATATCCTACGCCAACAGCGTGAAAACCGGGCTTCTTCACGTTCGCGGGGAAGACCTCGCAAACGAAGGCGCGGTGAGCGAACCTGTGGTGCGCGCCATGGCCCTCGGCGCCTGCGCCGCCACGGGAGCGCAGGCCGCCATGTCCACCAGCGGCGTGGCCGGACCGGGAGGCGGTACCGACAGAAAGCCTGTGGGCACGGTATGGGTGGGCTGGGCTTTGAACGGCGAAAGCCGGGCGCAGGTATTCCGCTTCGACGGCAGTCGGGACGAGGTGCGCGTGCAGGCCGCAAGGGCCGCCGTGGAAGGACTTCTGCGCTGGCTGGAAGAGTAGTTCAGTCTTTTGGCGCTGTCTTTTCCGTCTGTTCGTCCGTCGAGGGGGAAGCCGTGCCTTCGAGGTTCATGGCGTACACGCCGGTTTCGCACTCTTCCATGAAAATCTGCCACACGGTGACGAAGAGCACGGCCAGCATGGGGCCTGTGACGAAGCCGTCCATGCCGAACAGGATGAAGCCTCCGAGGGTGGAGAGCAGGACGAGAAAGTCGGGCAGTTTTGTGTCGCGCCCCACAAGGATGGGGCGCAGGATGTTGTCGGCAAGTCCGATGACGCAGGCTCCGTAGGCGAGGAGCAGGGCGCCCTGCCAGTACTGACCGACGGCGATGAGGTACAGTGCCGTGGGCAGCCAGATGAGGGCAGAGCCCACCACGGGAATGAGGGAGAGCACCGTCATCACCACGCCCCACAGCACGGCGGCCCGGATGTCGAGCAGCCAGAACATCAGGCCGCCCAGCGCGCCCTGGGCCATGGCCACGAGCAGACTGCCCTTGACCGTGGCCCGCATGACGCCTGCGAATTTCCGGAACAGGCGTTCTTCCCTGTGGTCTCCGAAGGGAAGTGCGCGGATGAGCAGCGCGCGGATGCGTCCGCCGTCGCGTACGAGAAAGAAGGAGATGTAGAGTACGAGGGCAAGATTGGTGACAAGGTGCGCCGCACTGCCGCCGAGAGCCACGGTGTTCCTGGCGATGAGACTGCCGACGGAGAGGGCCGTTTTGCTCAGGGTGGCCTTGATTTGCTCAGGCGTGTAGCCGTACTGGGCCAGCCATGCCTGCGCTTCCGGGAAGTGCTCGCGCAAACGGTCCACCGCATCCATCAGGGATGCCGTGCCCGCAGCCAGCCTTTCGTAGAGGGCCACACCTTCCGTCACGCAGGAGTAGAGCAGCCATGCGAGCGGCAGGATGATGATGACAAGGCAGAACAGTACGGTGAGAAGCGAGGCCATGTTCGGATGCAGGCCGTGTCTGTCTCGCAGGCGCGCGTTCACGGGAGAGAAGAGCACGGCGATGACCACCGACCAGAAAAGCACGTCGAAAAAGGGCAGCAGCAGCCAGCCGAACAGCACCGAGGATGCCGCCAGCAGAAGGAGAAATGCGCGCGCTTCAAGGCGCTGCATGGGATTGTGCACGGAAAGCTCCTTGCCGGACGGCCGTCTTTGTGCGGTAGGGGCCGCGGTCAGTTTTTTTGCAGTCGCTCTTCCAGGTCATGGTCGAGTCTGACGCGGAAGGAGCCTTCGCTTCTGTCGATGCGTACCATGCCGGGAGCGGCGTTTTTCATGGGATGGATGTATTTGGCCAGCGCGTACTGGATATCGGCGCTTTCCTGTTCCTTCTGCCAGCTTTTGAGCGCGGCGAGAATGCCGGCTTCCTGCAGGGTACGCTCGGGCACCTGCTGTCCGGCGTGGTCGCGGCGGATGATGACGTGGGCGCTCGGTCCGTCGGCCGTGTGTATCCAGTAGTCGTGAGGCGCGGCCAGCTTGAGGGCAAGGGCGTTGCCTCTGGTATCGCGCCCGCGAAGAAGCAGAAAATTGTCGCTGCTGCGGAAGGCCTGCACCTGCCTGGGCAGACCGGAAGGCAGAGCTTTGCCTTCCGACGTTTTTTCCCGCGCCGTGACGGCGGAACCCGTGCCGCTTACGGCGGCAAGCGTGCGCAGGACGGCTTCGTCGGCAGCGTCCTTCTGCGCGCGTACCTCTTCCCTCCGCCGGGTAAGATGCTCCAGTCCGCGTTTTCCGCGTCCGGCCTGATGGAACAGGGCGGCCATGTTTTCGCGTACGGTGCGCTTTTTGTCGAGCCTGAGCGACACGGGGCCTTCCGGGCCTTCCAGCGTGACGCTTTCCTTCTTCTCATCCGGAGCGAAACGGTACAGCTGCCCCTGCAGAAGCAGGGCGTCCTTCTGCTTTTCGCTCATGGCGACAAGTCGGGCTTCTTCCGTGTCGAGCTTGTCCAGCAATCTGCCGAGGCGCGCGGCTTCGGCGGCAAAGGGACGGGCCGCGGCCTGCCTTGCCTGAACGGCAAGCTCCTTATAGACGAGGTCTTCGCCCGCTTCCGCCAGCGCGGCGATGGGATCTTCAAAGACTTTTTCGCGCCATGTGCCGCCCATGGCGGCAAGCTGGGCGGGCGGCAGGGGCCAGGCGGACACTTCGCGCCGGCCTTCGTCGTTTTCATAGGAAAACACGTCCCCGCCTCCGGCCTGCAGATCCATGAGCAGCGCGTCGGCGTCAAGGCCGTCCAGAAAGGCGAGCGTACGGCGCAGAGCCGGCGTGAGCACGTCCCAGCCCTTCCGGTTTTCCGCGGGAATGGAGGAAAGCCCCGCTTCCGGCCAGAGCGGCTCGTCGGGACATTGGGGAGCTTCGAAAAGCAGGGAGGGGCCTTCGCGCATGTCGAGGCAGAGCCAGAGCTCGGCCATGTCGTCGAAACAGAGATAGAGCCGCCGCTTCGTCCAGTGATGGACGGCACGGCAGAGCCTCCTGCCGGACAGGTGCTTGCGCAGGCGCATGACGAAGGCCGGAGGCTCGGCGTTGACCGCCGTCCTGTGGTCGGCCAGGAAAAGAAGCGGCGATTTGCGGTCGGCCTTCAGAACCAGATATCGCTTTCCTTCGCGCCCGCTTCCTCCGTAAAGTGTGAAGACGATGACATGAGCGCCGGGTGCATGGATTTTTTCCATGCGTGCGCCCATGATGCGGGGAAGAAGCGCCTCGCAGAAGCGTCGGAAAAGGTGTGCGTCCATGGCGGCAGGACTATCAGCTGCCCTGTATCTTTTCGCCTTCCTCCTGGCGAGCCTTGCAGGAAACGCAGAGCGTGGTGACGGGACGCGCCTTGAGACGGGCGAGACTTATGTCTTCGCCGCACTCTTCGCAGATACCGTACTCACCGTCGTCCATGCGCTTGAGAGCGTCCTGAATCTTGGTGATGAGCTTGCGCTCACGGTCGCGTATGCGCAGCGTGAAGGAACGGTCCGACTCGGCGGTGGCCCGGTCGGACGGGTCGGCATAAGATGAATGACTGTCCGTCATTTCTTCCAGAGTGGAGTCGCCGTTGCGCTGAGCCTCGACGAGCATCTGGTTGAGAAGGTTACGGAAATATTCCAGATCTTCAGGGGTCAAGGTTCCTCCTGGCAGGCAGTTGCGCCCTGCCGTTTGAATTTCCGTTGTTTAAACTATAAATTTTCCCTTGTAAAGCGGAAGAACGTTACCTTGAAGAAAGTTTCAAAGCTTCAAGCAACACGTGAAAATCACTCACACTTTTTTCCGCCAGACCTTCTGTCTGGAAGCTGAGAAACGCAATGTGCGCCCCTTCTGCCGCGCCTTTGTCCGAGGCGCTGTCGCCGAGGAAAAGCAGACGGTCGGGCGTGCATTGCCACTGTTTGAGAATGAGCAGCGCTCCGTCGGGAGCGGGCTTGGCTCTGGCAACGTCTCCGGCCAGCACGATGGGATCGAAACAGCCCTTGAGACGGCAGCGCTCGAGAAGCTGATCCATGCCGTCGGTACGGTTGGTGTCCATGGCTGTTCTGACGCCCTGTTCGCGGCAGAAGTCGAGCACGTCGTGCAGGCCGGGATAGCAGGTGATGTGCGGCATGATGTCGCGCACATAGGAGACGCGCCTGGCCGCGTCGCGCAGAAGCGGCTGGAGAGGCTTCGGAAAAATGGCGTCCATGGCCTGATGCACGGTGGCCGCCTGCACGAAATCCTCCTGTTCGCGGGTGAGCGTCGGCAGGCCGAGGTATTCGCGCAGATAGTTGTAATATTTGATGTTGGCTTCGCGTGAGTCGATGACGACGCCGTCGCAGTCGAAGATGATGCCGTAGGGCAGGCCGCCGAAACGTTCGGAGAACCATCCGGCAAGGTCGGAGGCGGAAAGGTGGGACATGGCGTATCAGGCGCAGGGGCCGGGCAGAAGGAAGGTGAGCGTTCGTTGCCACTGGTCGTTGTCGAGACCGCGCATGAGACGGTCGTGCGCGGCCCGGCCGCAGAGCGCGGCGACATCCGGTACGCGTATTCTGAGAGCGCGGTATCCGGCAGGAGCGTTCTCTTCCTGAACCGCGTCCAGTTCCGCAAGGGCGGCGGCCATGGCCGGGCAGGATACCAGGATGGAGGAAGGCTCCGGCATGTCGGGCAGGAAGGCGAGGGCCGCCGGGAGCACCTTTCTCCAGTCCGGCAAATCGCTTTCCGCAGGCAGGGCAGGTGAAGAACCCTTGCGGGTCACGCCCGAGATGAGCCCGGAGAGGGTCCGGCGGGAATCGCTGATTTTCTTCTCGAGTTCCGCCATGTCCAGCGCCTGCTTCTCCTGAAGCCAGATGAGCAGCAGCACCTGCTGGGCCGTAAGGCGCAGGGGCTGCTCCGGTTCTTCGGCGGGAAGTCCCGCCATTTCCCGCAGGGCGCGGCGTTCGGCGGGGGAGAGGTCGGCCGGAGCGCTTTCTGCGCTCATGGTCAGCACGGGCGAACCGCTCGCGCCGTCACGGCCCGCGCGTTCATAGTCGGCAAGGCAGGAGGCGGCCATGGACGCGGACCACGGCATGGCCGGAGCCCACGCGCTTTCGGGCCTGCGGGGCAGCCCCGGCCAGAGCGTGAGGCAGCCTTCCGTCGGCGGGACAAGTTCGGCGTGAAGCCTGGGCAGGGTAAGAAGAAAGGGTGCGGTCATGAAATCACTCCTCGCGCCACTATAAGGCCAGAAGCCTTTTCAGGCAATCCTGAAAAGCAGGTCACATGTTTTCCCGGGACAGGGAGGAAGGAACTTGACCTTTGCCCTTTCCCTCCCGTATAGGAAATGGACGAACTTGGAGAGAAAGACCCCGGAGGTTTGCCATGTTTGGTATAGGAATGCAGGAACTTCTCGTTATCCTTGTGCTCGTGCTGGTGGTGTTCGGCGCGAAGCGTCTGCCGGAAATCGGCGGCGGTCTCGGCCGCGCCATCCGCAATTTCCGTCAGGCCGCCTCGGAGCCCGATGAGATAGATATCACCCCCAAGGACAAAAACAAGACGACGGACGAAGACAAGAAGGCATAAGCCGCGGTCGGGATTCTCATGACGGTCGAACAGATTTCCGTTTTTGTGGAGAACAGGTCCGGCCAGCTCGGCGACGTAACGGGCGTTCTTGAAAGAGCGGGCATCAATATACGGGCCCTTTCCCTTTCGGATACCACGGATTTCGGCGTGCTGCGTCTCATGGCCGACGATACGGCGAAGGCGCGCGAAGCCCTCATGAAGGCCGGGTTCACCGTAGGTTCCACGCCTGTGGTCGCGGTGGAGGTGGCCGATACGCCGGGAGGACTCGGTCGCGTGCTGGGCGTGCTTTCAAGGCACGGTATCAATGTGGAATATCTTTATGCCTACACGCAGCGCGAGTCCACAAGAGCCACCATCATTTTCCGCTTCGACCGCACGGACGAAGCCGTGAAGGTGCTTCTTGCAGAGGGAATCCGCATTCTCGGTCCGGAAGAGATCGGCGAATAACAGGTGTTTCGGCAGCGCCCGGCGGAGGAAGACCATCTTCTGCCGTCCGCGGGGAGGTTGCAAAAAAAGCCCCGGTTCTCGGACCGGGGCTTTTTTTGCGCCTATCGGACGCCGTTTTTTCCCGTGCGCTCTCTGAGCGCCTTTTTCGCAGCGACGGCCTCTTTCTTCAACCGACGCTCTTCCGCTTCTCTGGCGAGTCTCGCGGCGCGTTCCGCCTTCTGAGCGGCTTTGCGCTCCGCCGCCTCCTTCTGCTGGAGAAGGGCCTCCTTCATGCTCAGGATGCAGCCGCACCATTTCTGACGATAGATGCCGAGCTCTTTGGACATGGCTATGCCGTCCCACCACCACGGTCTGAAATCGCGGTAGAGAAACGGGCTTGCGTGCAGTGCGGATGCGCGCTCCGCTTCGTCCATGATGGTTTCATGGTGCTGATAGCGGGAATAGAGCAGGCTGGTGGTGAAGGCGTCGAAGCCCATCTCCCGGGCAAGGCGCGCCGTACGCTCCATGCGCGGGCGGTAGCAGAGACGGCAGCGTTCCCCTTCCTTCGTCACCCCGCCGAGGGCGCGTACCCAGAGCCCGCCGTTGACGGCTTCTCCTTCTTCCAGAAGAGGCACGTTGAGTCTCGCCGCAACTTCCCGCATGGCGTCTCGCCGCTTTTTCCACTCGTCTGCGGGGTGGATGTTGGGATTGAAGAAGAAGACCGTGACCGTCCAGCCTTCCTCACGAAGGCGGACAAGGGGCATGAGCGAGCAGGGGCCGCAGCAGGCATGAAGCAGAATCCGGGGCATGAGGCCCTCCTGCGGAGAGAACCGCGTTGCGCGCATGGCGTCTTGCGCCACGGCAGGTGAGCGGCCCGCGCGGCGGGCCTGAAGGGAGAAGCTGCTTTCGGAATTAACCTTCCGACGGCGGAAGGGCAAGGGGCCGGAACACGAAAAAAGGCGGCCGCTCCGAAGAGCGGCCGCCCTGTCGCGGTTTGCCGGGCTTACTTGTTGTATTCGTGCGAAATCTTGAAGACGACGGGGCTGAGCAGCAGCAGGCCGATGAGGTTGGGCACGGCCATGAGGGCGTTGAGCACGTCGGCGATGTCCCAGGCGAGGTCGAGAGACATGAGCGCGCCTACGGGAACCACGCATACGAAGATGAAGCGGAAGGGCTTGAGCGCCTTGTCGCCGAGCAGGTATATCCAGCAGCGTTCGGAATACACGCACCAGCCGAGAATGGTGGAGAAGGCGAACATGGCAAGGCACAGGGAAACCAGGGCCGAACCTATGCCGGGCAGGGCGGCCTCGAAGGCGGCGGCGGTAAGGGGCGCGCCGGAAACGGCGCCGTCCACGGACCAGAGGCCGGAGCAGAGGATGGCAAGGCCGGTCATGGTGCAGATGATGATGGTGTCGATGAATGGGCCGAGCATGCCGACGTAGCCCATGGCCACATGATCGTCCGTAGTGGCCGTAGCGTGAGCCATGGCCGCGGAGCCGAGGCCCGCCTCGTTGGAGAAGATGCCGCGGGCCACGCCCATCTGCAGGGCGAGCATGACGGTGGAGCCGGCGAAGCCGCCCGCCGCGGCCGTGCCGGTGAAGGCGTCATGGAAGATGGTGGCGAACACGCCGGGCACCTTGTCGATGTTCATGATGATGACGACGACGGAGCAGACGATGTAGATGACGGACATGAACGGTACGAGCTTGCCCGACACCGAGCCTATGCGGGAGACGCCGCCGAGAATGACCACGGCGAGCAGCACGAACATGACGGCGGCGGATATTTCCGGCGGCACGCCGAAGGATGCGTGCAGGGAGTCGGCGATGGAGTGGGACTGCGTCATGTTGCCGATGCCGAAACCGCAGATACCGCCGAACAGGGCGAACAGCGTACCGAGCCATGCCCATCTGGGGCCGAGACCGTTCTTGATGTAGTACATGGGGCCGCCCACCACATGGCCGGCCGGGGTGACTTCACGGTACTTCTGGGCGAGGACGGTTTCCGCGTACTTGGTGGCCATACCCACCATGGCGGTGCACCACATCCAGAACAGCGCACCGGGGCCGCCGGTGAAGATGGCCGTGGCCACGCCCGCGATGTTGCCCACACCCACGGTGGCGGCAAGCGCCGTCATCAGGGCCTGGAAGGGGGAAAGCTCTCCGTGTACGTCCGTATTCTTGGTGCGGCCTCTCCAGGTAAGACGGAATCCTTCGCCGAGACGCGTCCAGGGAAGAAATTTCAGCCCGAAGGTAAGATACAGGCCTGTTCCGAGAATGAGCGCCATCATGACCGGGCCCCAGACGTATCCGTCCAGCACCTTGATGAAGTGGGAGAACTGTTCCATAACGCAAAACTCCTCGCCCCTTTCAGGGATTGCAGAACACCTTTCAGGGGGGCCTTTTCCCCGGCGGCCATGCTCCCTGTGTTTTCCCGTACCGCTGAAAGACGGCAGACGCCGGAAGGCGCGG
>CASFUJ010000041.1 GCA_949297645.1 uncultured Desulfovibrionaceae bacterium | reverse complement strand
CAAAGATGCCTGCGGGCTTTTTCAACGCCTTCAGACCCTCATGAGGAGCGCATGTCGCCGAAACGGTTCCTGCATGCGGAATCCGTCTCACGCCGGCACGGAGCGGGGCCCGACGCCGCCGTCCCGGTTTCTCCGCGGCGCGGGCAGGCAAAGAAGCCCGCGCCGGAAAGGCGCTGGCGGCCTGTTCGGAAGAGTTTTTTCGTGGCGGCGTGTTAGGCGCGCGTCAGGCCAGTTCCTTCCACAGCGCTTCTGCGGCGCGCATGGCGCTGCCCGGTTTTCCGCATCGTTCGCGAAGCTCCTCGAGGTCCTGCCGTATGTCGTCCAGTCTTTCGGGGTGGGAGAGCCACTCTTCCATACGCGCGGCCATAGGTTCGGGGTCCGCGTCCTTTTCGATGTGCTCGGGAAAGACGGTGCGGTTCATGATGAGGTTGGTCAGGCTTATCCACTTCACCTTCAGCACATGCAGGGCTATCTGGTAGGAGAGCGGGGATACCTTGTAGGCCACCAGCGTGGGCACGCCCGCAAGGCCCGTTTCCAGCGTGGCCGTGCCTGAGGCCGCCATGATGCACTCGAAACTGCGCATGAGGCGGTAGCGGTCGCTGTTGTCGTGCATGACGAGGGGAATGTCGCACCCCCAGAGCGAGCGCAGGTACTCCTCGGAGAAGTTCGAGGATCGGATGCAGTGAAATTCGAGGTCGGGAAAGCGCGTGACGAGCTTTGCCGCGGCTCCGGCAAAGGCGGGAAGCAGCGATTCCACCTCCTTGCGGCGGCTGCCGGGCATGAGACCTATGCGGTGCGGCGTCGGGGAAATATCCCGTATGCGCTCATAATCCACCATGTCCACCAGCGGGTTGCCCACATACGTCACGTCCATGCCGTGCTCACGGTAGAAATCCACCTCAAAGGGCAGGATGGAGAAAATGCGGCGGATACGCTTTTTCAGGAATTTCACGCGGCCCGTGCGCCATGCCCAGACCTTGGGCGGAATGAAGTAATAGACGGGAATGCCGAGCTTATGGGCGATGTTCGCCACGCGGAAATTGAATTCCGGCGCGTCGATGAGCAGCACCGCGTCGGGCCGCAGGCGCTCCATCTCGCGCCGTATGCGGCCAAGCAGACGAAAGGCGCGGGGAAGCGCGGCAAGAACCTCCACGATGCCCATGACGGAGAGCTCCTCCACGCGCAGCAGATTTTCCTGTCCGGCGCGGGCGAGGTTGTCGCCGCCCATGCCCACCACGCGAAGAGAATCTTCCGGCGCGATTTCGCGCAGGGCCGAAAGCAGCGCGCCTCCCTGAAGGTCGCCGGAAATCTCGCCGGCGTTTATCCACAGCGTTTTCATGGAAAACCTCACCTTCTGGCCACGGCAAAGCGTGCCAGCGCAGGATAGAAGAAGTTGATGAGCGCTCCGGCAACGAGGGTGAACACGAGGCGGAAGCCCAGCAGTCCCCACAGGCTGCCGCCGAGCAGGGCGAGAAGCAAGGTATCCTCGATGAGCGAGTGGGCGAGTCCCAGCAGAGAAATGGAGCAGAGCGCGTCACGGGGCGTGAGGGTGCCTTCCTGCGCGTTTTTGATGAGTATGCCGCTGCCGTAGAGCAGGCCCATGGTGAAGCCGATGATGATAATGGAAACCGCCTTCGGAGAAATGCCGAGAAGCCGCAGTACGGGGCCGAGCAGTCGTCCCATCCAGTCGGAAATGCGGAAGGCGTCGAGAAAGCGCTGCAGAAGCATGACGGCGCAGATGATGACGTACATCTGCGCGAGTGTCTTCATCTGCTGCATGAGCCAGGCTCCCCAGGAACTGGTGGCTTCGGCGGCGAGCAGAATGGTCGCTCTCTGTTGAAAAAGACCGAGGGAGTCGAGAAGATGATGCAGCAGAAACGCCGCGAGAATGCCCGAGAAAAGGCGCAGAAAGAACTGGAAGGGCATGGACACGCCGCATTGCCCGGCGATGCGCACTTCGAGGATGAGGCTGTGCGCGATGAGCACGAGCACGCCGAACACCGTCATCTGGGCGACGGAAAGCTCCGGCAGCTGCGGCACGAGGGAGATGAGCACCATAAGGCCGGAATACATGCTCACCAGTATGCAGGATATCCAGGCGAGACTGAGCTCCGCGGGCAGTCCGACAAGGTCCATGACCGGGCCGAGGGGCATGGAGAACCACGGGATGAGACCGCTTTCCTCCAGAATCTTGACGATGATGACGATGGGAATGAGGAAGCGGAAGATGCCGAGGGCCACTTTGTGGCCGTCATGCCAGCAGGCGAGAATCTGGCCTGTGAGAGCTTTCATGGAAGAACCGTTGCCGCCGGGAAAGGCGTTTTTTCCGTGCATTCAGAAAGGCCCTGTTCCGGGGACCGGAACAGGGCGCGTGTCGTCCGGGGTTATTTTTCGCGATCGAGATAGCCGTAGCGGGCGGAGACGCCTTCGGTGCGGCTGACGATGCGGTCTGCCACTTCGTCCACGGTATCGGGCGTGACGATGCCGAGGTCGCGCACGAGGTAATATTCCATGGAGCCTTCGGAAAGGGCAAGGGTCCAGACCACGGCATAGACGGAGCCCACGCCGGGACGGGAGGGAAACTCCGCGGCCGTGGAGAGCAGAATGCGGAACTTGGCCTCACGCGGAGGGTTGACCGGGTTGTTGACGTTGATTTTCTTCTGCAGGCTGGAGGCAAGCGCCGCGCCTATGCTGTCGTTGCCTTCAAATTCCACCACCACGGGCGTGCGGCGCTCCGCCTTGCGCGGCGCGTCGTCGGCAAGAGCGGGGGCGGCGGCCCACAGAAAGGCGAGTGCGGCGCACAGAACGAAAAGACGGAAAGCTTTCATGCGATCTCCCTCCGGCTGACGGAGCCGGTGCGGCGCGGAAATCCGCGCAAGGTGAAGCCGGAACTTCCGGCGGGGACAGGTGCGGTGACGCAGAGCGCCCTGCACGGCGTTTTCAGTCATGGGACGGGCCTGTCGGAAAGAAGGCAGGCCCGACACGGTCTGCGGTCGGGCTTGCTTCCGGAGCCCGTGCAGGCCGGGGCGCTAGAAACCTTCTTCCAGAGGCGGCCAGATGAGCGCAAGCTCGGGCTGCGGCGCAAGGGGTCTGTCCGCAGGGGAAAGAAGCATGCGCCGTCCCTCGAGATGCAGGCGGCCTTCGGCCAGCCACTGCAGGGCCTGCACATAGATGCGGTGCTCGAAGACGTGAATCCGGTCGAGAAGCTCCTCGTCGTTCTCCTCCTGCCGCACGGGCAGGGCGGCCTGCACGATGATGGGGCCGCCGTCCATGACGGGGTTCACCACATGGACGGTGCAGCCGCTGAACTTTGCGCCGTAGTTCCAGGCGTCGCGCGCGCCGTGCGTGCCGGGAAAGGAGGGGAGTACGGCGGGATGGATGTTCAGCACCCGGTTCGGAAAGGCGTCCAGAAACACGGGCGTGACGAGGCGCATGTACCCGGCAAGGGCCACGGTGTCCACGCCGGCGGCGAGAAGCTCCTCCACCATGCGGGCGTCGAAGCTCTCACGGTCGGGGAAGGTCTTGTGGTCGATGCAGAGGTGCGCGATGCCGTGCTTTTTCGCTCTCTCCAGCACGGGCGCTCCGGGGCGGTTGGCGATGATGATGCAAATGTCCGCATCCAGCTTTCCGGCCTCGACGGCGTCGATCATGGCCTGGGCGTTGGTGCCGCTGCCGGAGGCGAGTATGCCGAGTTTGAGCGTCATGCGTTCTCCTTTTCTGCAAAGGCGGCGCACACGGCCTCCACCATGGCGGGAATGGTGAACGCTTCCGGCTGAATGTCGGGCTCAAGGCCGAGGGAGCGCATGGTTTTTGCGGTGACCGGGCCTATGGCGGCAAAGCGCACGCCGGGATATTTCTTCAGCTCTTCCAGCGGAATGGAGGCAAGGAAGTTGCGCACCGTGGAGGAGGAGCCGAAGGTGATGCAGTCGAGTCTTCCTTCTTCCAGCGCTTCCATGACCTTGTCGCGGTTCTCGTCGGAAGGAACGTTTCTGTAGGCGGCGATGACATCCACCTTTGCCCCCGCTTCGCGAAGGGCGCGGGGCAGCACGTCGCGGGCTTCTTCGGCGCGGGGCAGAAGTACCTTCTGGTCCTGCATGCCGAGCTTCAGCATGGCCTCGGCCACGCCTTCCGCCACATAGGAGGAGGGCACAAGGTCCGGCGTTATGCCCATGGCCTCCACGGCTTTTGCCGTGGCGGGGCCTATGGCGGCCACATTCACGGAGCCGAGGGCGCGGGCGTCGAGACCTGCGGCGGCAAGGCGCCGGCGGAAGAACTTCACGCCGTTCACCGAAGTGAACACTATCCAGCCGTAGCCGGAAAGACGGCGCACGGCCTCGTCAAGCTCCGTATAATCTTCCAGGGGAACAATCTTGATGGTGGGGAACTGGAGGACGCGTGCGCCTTTGGCGGCGAGAAGCGCCGCGCTGTCGCTGGCCTGTTCCCGTGCCCGCGTGACCACCACGGTGCGGCCGAACAGGGGCTTTTTCTCGAACCAGTCGAGTTTGTCCTTGAGCTTGACCACGTCGCCCACCACGATGATGGAGGGGTTCTTGAAACCTTCGCGCACGGCGGCGTCCGGCAGGTCGGCCAGCGTGGAGGCCAGGGAACGCTGTTTGTCGGTGGTGCCCCAGTGCACCAGGGCCGCGGGGGTTTCTCCGCTCATGCCCGCTTCCATGAGCTTTGCCGCAATCTCGGGCAGATTCTTCATGCCCATGAGAAAGACCAGCGTGGAGGCGCTTCTGGCAAGGGCGTCCCAGTTGTGCACGGAACCGGGCTTGGTGGGGTCTTCATGGCCGGTGATGATGGTGACGGAGGAGGAATAGGCGCGATGCGTGAGCGGAATGCCCGCGTAGGCCGGACCGGCTATGGAGCTGGAAATGCCCGGGATTTCCTCAAAGGGCACGCCCGCGTCCACGAGTTCCTCGGCCTCTTCGCCGCCGCGGCCGAAAATGTAGGGGTCGCCGCCCTTGAGGCGGGCGACGATTTTGCCTTCCTTCGCCTTCGCGATGAGAAGTTTGTTGATGTCGCCCTGTTTCATGGCGTGATTGCCCGCGATTTTGCCTACATAGATGAGTTCGGCATCGGGCCGGGCCAGGGCGAGAAGCTCGTCGCTGGAAAGATAGTCATAGACCACGACGTCCGCTTCGGAAAGAACCTGTCTGCCTTTGCAGGTGAGCAGGCCGGGGTCGCCGGGGCCTGCGCCGATGAGATAAACGTACATCCGTCCTCCGGGTCTTGAATTCAGGCGCAGTGTACTTATTAAAGAGGATGGGAGCAAGACCTTCCTTCCGCCCGCGCCAAGCTTGGAAAGTTCCCTGACGGGCGGACTTGTTTTTTTGTATTTTGTGGTATAATCTTCCTCAGCTTCCCTCCGGTATGTTCTTATGCCGACACCGTGCCCGTCGGCTTGGGGGCTGCCGGAAAGAAGACAGTACTCTTCCTTTTGCTTCGGTGCGTTTCCCCGGCCTGCCGTGCCATCGGCCTGCGGATACTTCCGGAAAGAAGGAAGTCTTCTTCCGTGTCGGCCGTTCTGCGGCGAGAGCGGAAGTGTGGTGTGGAAATAGCGGCCGGAAAACGGCCCTGGTCGAGATGCAAGTTGGCTAACAACGCGACAGGAGACAACCATGAGCATCTTTTTCTACTGTTTGGCCTATGTGGCGGTCCTTGCCTTCGTGGCCGTCGCTCTGATGAAAATCATCGGTTACCTCAAGAAACCTCAGCATCTGCGCTGGGAACTGTATCCCGTGGCGCATGAAGACCCTGAAAAGGTCGAATACGGCGGCAGCTACCTTGAAAACACCGAATGGTGGAAGGACAAGCACCGCAGCTGCATGGTGGGCGCCCTCAAGGGCTTCCTCATTGAAGCGCTCTTCCTCAAGGCCGTGTGGGAACACAACCGCACGCTCTGGGTGCGCACCTATCCCTTCCACATCGGTCTGTATCTGCTCATGGGCGCCATGGGCATGACCGTGCTTTCCGCCATCGGCATGCTGGCCGGCGCCGAAGGGTTCGTGACCTTCTGCACCGCCGTCACCGTGCTGTGCGACGTGTTCGGTTTCGCCGGGCTGCTGTTCGGCGCCGTGGGCCTCATTCAGCGCCGCCTCTGCGACAAGGGCCTGCGCAAATACACCACCAACGAACACTTCTTCAACCTCGGTCTGTTCGGTGTGTACGGCCTGTTCGGCCTCATGCTCTGCCTCTGGCACGGCGTGTACGACTTCGCCCTCATGGGCAACAGCTTCATTTACGGCATGATGACCTTCACCGCCATGGAGCTGACTCCCCTCTACATTCTGTATCTTCTCGTCGGCTTCTTCATGTTCTTCTGGGTGCCTTACAGCTTCCTGGGTCACTTCTTCATGAAGTACTTCACCTGGCACGACATCCGCTGGGGCGACGCTCCTACCGTCAACAACCCCAAGCTCCAGAAGCAGCTGGCCAACAACCTGAACCTCCCCGTGAGCTGGCGTGGTCCTCACGTCAAGGGTGACGGCAAGATAACCTGGGCCGAGGTTGCCACCTCCAACCCCGACGAGAAGTAGGATTAAGGAGCCGCACATGAAAACTTCGCAGGAACTTACCTTCAATGACCTCTCGACGGAAGAAGGGATTCTCACCACGGTTGACGTGAACACCCTCCGTCCCATGCCCGTCGATTATCAGACCTATCCCTGGAAAGTCATCACCGACGCGCAGAAGCAGCAGTTCTGCTGCCTTCTCGACGACATCAACGTTCTTCTCATCCCCGTGCCCCAGAGCAAGGAAGAAGAGGAAGAGCTGGTCAACCGCTTCCTCGACGGCGTGCGCAAGCTCTTCACGCCTGAGAACAACTGGACCTGCCTTGCCATGCTGGACACCACCATGAACTACTGCGCCCAGTGCAACTCCTGCTCCGCGGCCTGCCACCTGTACGAAATGTCCGGCGAACACGAAATGTATCGTCCGAACTTCCGTTCCGAACTGTTCCGCCGCATTTACAAGCAGTATGTGAAGAAGGAACCTCTGGCCAAGTGGCGCTACGGCGACATCGACCTCAACTGGAAGACCGTGGTGCGTCTTGCCGAGCTTTCCTACCGCTGCAACCTGTGCCGCCGCTGCGCTCAGGTGTGCCCCATCGGCGTGGACAACGGCCTCATCGCCCGCGAACTGCGCAAGCTCTTCAGCCAGGAATTCGGCTGGAATCCCCGCGAACTCCACGAAAAGGGCACCAAGCTGCAGCTTGACGTCGGTTCCTCCACCGGCATGAACCCCGACGTGGTGAAGGAAACCGTGGAATTCATCGACGAAGACTATGTGGAGACCACGGAATACGAATTCAAGACCCCGTGGGACGTGCCGAATGCCGACATTCTGCTCATCCACAACGCCGGTGAAATGCTGGCCTGGCCCGACAATATCGCGGCCTTCTCCCTCATCTTCGAAGCTGCCGGCCTCTCCTGGACCCTCAGCTCCGAAATCGCGGGTTACGACTCCGTGAACTACGGCGTGTTCTACGACGACGTGCAGGCTGCCCGCGTGGCCATCAAGCACGCTGAAGCCGCCAAGAAGCTCGGCGTCAAGAAAATCGTGCTCGGCGAATGTGGGCACGCCCACAAGGCCCTCACCGTCATCGCCGACCGTATCCTGCCGCCCGATTTGAACATCCCGCGTGAAAGCTGCTTCCCCGTGCTGCGCGACATCGTGCTCGGCGGCCGTCTGAAGCTCGACCCCAGCCGCAACAACTTCCCCGTGACCCTGCACGACCCCTGCAACCTCGTGCGCCTCATGGGCGTGGTCAAGCCCCAGCGCGACGTTCTGCACGCCATCTGCCCGCAGTTCCGTGAAATGACGCCTCACGGCGTGGAAAACTACTGCTGCGGCGGCGGTTCCGGTTTCGCCATCATGACGCGCAACAACATCAACGAATGGCGTATGAACATCACCGGCCGTAAGAAGATGGAACAGATCTGCGGCGCCTTCAAGGACTGCCTCGGACCTGAAGTGAAGAAGTACGTCTGCGCTCCCTGCTCCAACTGCAAGGGCCAGGTGCGCGAACTGCTCGAACAGAACAACCTCCTTGAGAAGAACGGCATGCAGTACGGCGGCCTTGTCGAACTTATCGTCAACGCCATGACCGACGTGAAGCCCGGCTTCATCAAGTGGGAAGAGGAATAGGAACATACCGGGGAGGAGGGGCTCCTCCTCCCCATATCTGCGAAAGGGCGGGGGCTTCTGCTCCCGCCCTTTCCGCGTTTTTGTCTCCCTTCCGCTCCTGCCTGCGTCTGCGGCGAAAGCGCGCTTTCGCCGGACCGGCAGCCTCGCGGAACCATTGACTCAGGCGGCAGCCTCGCGTTTTTCCCCGGAGCGGCGGAGAGTTTCTGCGATCCATACGACGTTTTTCCGGACGGGCACACATCGGTCAAAAGAGCGTGCCTGCATACGGAAACACGGCAGACTTTTTTGTTCTGCCTTCGGAAGTCTTTGCCGTCTCCTGCTGGACAGCGTAAAATAGGTGGAGTATAACTCTGTCGAATTTTATGTGCGTCATGCGCCCGGATGTTGACACGGCGCGTTTTCAGAGGGGGGGAAGTATGGAGTTAGCCTGGACCTGTTTCATGGTGGCCCTCGGCTGGTGCTTCGGCGGTATGGTGGGAGGAGCAACGGGCATAGGGGCCATCATGGTGGCCATGCCCCTCATGACGGCCGTCATCACGCCGGGCGAGGCTGTGCTCGTCTCCTGCCTTACGGGACTATACGGCACCATCCATCTTTCCGTTTCCTATCGCAGGGCGTGCAGTTGGAAGGATATCCGCGACCTTGTCGTCGGCTCCATACCCGGCTGCGTGCTTGGAGCACTCACGCTCAAGGTGGCCTCCATGCAGGCTTTGCAGCTCATGGTCTGCATGATGCTTGCCTGTTTCATTGTCATGCAGCTTTTCCGTCGCTTTGCCACCTACCGTCTGCCCGATTCCATGGCGGTGGGGCTGTTTGCCGGGCTTGTGTGCGGCTTTGTCAGCGGTTCCGTGGCCATGGTGGGCGCGCCTCTCGGCATTTATGTGCTCATGAAGCACTGGTCGCCGGACAGGGCGCGGGGCAACATGAGCGTGTTCTATGTATTTACCACCGTGGCTTCTGTGCTGTCCCAGGCTTTTGCCGGCCTTTATACCATGTCGCTGCTTCCCCTCGCTCTCGCAGGTGTGGCGGGCTGCTTCGTGGGACAGGTGGTGGGCGTGCGTCTCGGCCGTCGCATCGACCAGCATTTGTTTCAACGCATCGTGCTGGGCTTTCTGGCTCTTGCCGCCGTCATCCTTTTTGCACGGGCCATGGGCTGGTAGCCCGGTTTCTTTGGGGAAAAGCATACGCAGCCTCTTCCCATTTCTGCTTTTCGTGATTATGGTAATCCTGACCGTCCCCGACCTGCCCATGGTTCGGAGGGACGGCTACCTCAGCCTGTAAGGAAAAAACATGAAAACCTGGAAATCCATCGCCCTTTGCGCAGCCTGCCTTGCTACGCTCTCTCTTGCCGCGCCTGACCTGGCGGAGGCCGCCCGTATCGGCGGCGGGCGCAGTTTCGGCAGCTCCTCCATCATGAGCCGTCCCGCGACGCCTCCTTCCGGCGCGTTCCGCAGCGGCTCCTCTTCCGTCAATCGTCAGGCTCCCATGGCCAGCAGCCGTGCCGACGGCGGCGCGGCGACCATGACCCGCAGCAATACCGGCCTTCTCGGCGGTCTGTTCGGCGGCCTTCTTGCCGGTACCATGCTGGGCTCGCTGTTCGGCGGCGCGGGCATGGGCGGCATGATGGGCGGCGTTATGAATCTCATTTTGCTCGGCCTTCTCGTCTATTTCGGCGTGCGTCTGTTCCGCCGTTTCCGCGGTCAGTCCTCCGCGCAGCAGAGCCGTCAGGATACCTGTGAGACCCACAGCTACGAGGCTCCCCGGCAGTACGGTCAGGGCGGAGCCTGGGACAACCTCCGCGCCGAACAGCCTGCGCAGCAGGCGGCCGAGGCATCCTCCGAAGTGACGCTTCCCGCCGACTTCGACCAGGACGAGTTTCTGCGCGGCGCCAAGGCCGCCTTCACGCGCCTTCAGGCGTCGTGGGACCGTCGCGACCTTGCCGATATCGAGAACTTCGCCACGGAAGACGTGATGAAGGAACTGCGCCGTCAGGCGGAAGAAGACCCGAATCCCGGCAAGACGGAAATCCTGCTGGTGAACGCTTCCGTCATCGAAGTGCGCGACGAGGGCGATCTGCGCCGCGTGGCCGTCTATTTCGACGTGCTCATGCGCGAGGACCAGCGCGCCGCCCGTCCCGAACAGGTGCGGGAAGTCTGGCATTTCGTCTGCTCCCATGCCGACGGCGACAGCTGGAAGCTCGACGGCATACAGCAGCTTTCGTAATCTCATGACGCGCCGCCTTCGAGGCGGCGCGATGTTTCGGACCGGCGTCTTTCCTCAGGCGTCGGTCTTTCTTTTTAATCTGTCGGCATGTTGACGCCGTGCCCGGGAACGTCTGCCGACGGCCCCTGCATGGAACGGTATGTGCGACGTTTCGCTGCTGGGCGGGATAGAGACCTCCCCATGGGCCGTCATTGTCCCGTGTGCCCTTCCGGGCGTTGAAGAGGGGCGGACGTGCCGTCCTCTGCTTTGCGGCCCGGCGGGCATGCGGACGGGATGTTCCGTGGTCAACAGAAGGGCTTCCTGCCCGCGGCGGCGTAATCATGCGGGGGCGCCCATGCATCGACTGCGCCTCCTTTGCTCCGCGAGGGGCGGAGCAGGGGCTTTTGCAGTCTCTCGCGGGAAGCTCGTCGCCTTTGGCTCCGCGGGGGCAGGACGGGGTGAAATGCCGCCGTGGCAGCCGAAAAAACTTTGTTCCGCGGGGGGGCAGGGAGCAGCAACGACAGGCGAGGGGGTATCGTGCCTTTGCCCCGTGAGGAACAGGGGAGCCTTGCGGGATGGGGCGTGACCTTTTTCCGGGGGCACGCGTTTTCCGTTCCGCGCAGGGCGGAGGGAAACGTCAGCCGCGGCGCAGAGAGACCGGCCCACGCCGATAGCGTTTTCGCGGGCGGGGCTCCATGGTTGCCGGACGAAGACCGGGGCCCGTTCGGCAAAGTCCGGAAGCAGGGGGCCGCGGGCGTGGGGATGGAGGGGACAAGTACGCCAACCGAAGAATGAAACGCGAAGGGCCCTACGGGCGTGCGGATGGAGACGTTGTCCCTGCCGCCGCTCCGTGCTCCTGTTCGACGCCGCGGTGATTTTTTGCACCATGGCATGATTACTCATGGTTGCCGTTCCCTCTCAGCGATTCCTTCTCACGCGCCTTCTGCTAGGCTGTCTTCTGTTCCGGATGGTCCGGGACGAAAAAACGGAGAGCGCGTTATGAAAAAGCTGTTTTCTCTTCTGGCGTTTCTGGTCCTGTCGCTTCCTTCTGCCGCCTTTGCGCAGTGGGAACTGGTACGGGGAGCGGGTTCCGCCACTCCCTTTGAGTCCACGGCCAAGCCTACGGTGGCGGTGAAGGCCTCTCCCGGTTTTGTCACCGTGGCGCAGGGAAAGATGTCGGTGCTGCTTTCCACGGATCGGTCGCTGCCCGTCACCGAACCCGGTACGGTGTGGTACTGGCTGAGCGCCCGGGAAGGCGCGCAGCTGGCCGTGGCTCTGGCCGATGCCGGTTCCCGGGGCTGGTATCCCGGCATCATGGAAACCAATCTTGAATTTCTGCCCGTTCTCTATTCCTGCGGCAGCGACAGGCCCGGCAGCGTGACGCAGCGCGTGTTTCTGCGCCCCGTGCATCTGGATCCGTGGATGAAGGCCTTTGACGCGAAGGGCGCGGGCTGGACGGCGGGCGTGCTGATCAGTCAGTATGAATGGATTGTGGACAACTCCAGAGAGAAGCTTCTGGTGGAATACCGCGAGCCCTATGCCTCGGAACGCTGCCCCATCGTGGAGGACGGATACCTCAAGGCCTTCATCCAGCGTGCGGACACGGCCTTTTCGGCCAGATTCGGCGAAAACGGCGATATCGTCGCCTCGACCGTGCGTCCTTATCCGTGGGAGAGCAACGGCGTTTCGTCAAGGCTTCTGAGCGTAGTGCTCGGCTCCACCATGGAACAGCCTTTCTAGTCCGATGCTCACAACCGGGGGCGTCGGCGTCCCCGGCGTGTGACGTCCGGAAGAGAACGGTGCAGGGAAGTCTTCCTGAAGGCGGTATCCGCGGGCAGGAGCGCCGACCGGCTCCGGCGTCTCCTGCACACGGCTTCCGCAGTCTCCGGGGAACTTCCCGGCGCTGCAGACGGTTTGTCCCACGCGCGTCTTTCGGGTCCTTTTCTTCGTCGCGCCGCTTCGGCAGGCGATACGGAGAGCGGGCCGGAAGACGCGTTTTTTTCTTCTTTTTCCCTTGACTTGGGCAAGTTTTGCCTTATGTGGTGAATGATGGGCCCGGACGGGCCCTTTCTTCGGAAAGAGCCGGGCGCGGTTTCAGG